>CBDUFM010000119.1:0-7176 GCA_965366325.1 uncultured bacterium | reverse complement strand
GCACTGGCAGACTGCATTCGCCAAGGCAAGGCGCTGTATGCTGGTCTATCTAATTATAACGGTGAGCGTATCAGCGATATGGCACGCCTCGCACAGGAAATGCAGGTGCCTTTAATTATTAATCAGGTTAAATATTCGATGCTGCATCGCCAAGCCGAACAGCAGGCAATTGACATTTCCGCAGCAGCTGGCCAAGGCGTCATTGCCTTTAGCCCGCTCGAACAAGGGCTGTTAAGTAACCGCTACCTACACGGCATTCCGCCGGACTCGCGCGCCGGTAAAGGCATTAATAATTTACGCAAACGCCTGAGCCCTGCTTTAATGAAAAAATTGAATACACTCAATAGCATTGCACGAGCCCATGATCAAGATTTAGCCCAACTGGCCTTACAATGGGTGTTACGAAAACCAGCTGTCTGCAGCGTTATTATTGGCGCCAGTCGCGTTGAACAGCTACACCATAATTTGCAGAGCCTTCATCAGCCAGCGCTCAGTGCATCCACACTCGCCGAGCTCGACACGATTCTTGCAACAGACTAATTATTCTGCGACGGCCTTGTCAGTCGTGTCTGCGCCGCCTGTGACTGCAGCGTCCTGCTCCGCTAGCGGCTCTTCGCGCCAGTCTTCGCCAGACAAGGTCTTGCCTGATTCGACGCGCAGCACGCGCACCGTCACCCGTTGTTTGCCCCAGATAAAATCGGCCTGATGCAAATCGCAGCTACGGCCCTTTTGATCAAGTGCCATCGACTGGGCGGTGCCGCGCAGCGGCTTGCCATCAATTTCACCGCTGAGGTGTATCAGCTCATTAATAACAATTTTTTCAGTGCCACCCTGCTCAAGAGTCGCCGATTCCGTTGCCAGATACATCTCGCCACCCATCACTGGCATCCGTAGGCGTGGTCGCTGCATCCGTACTTCACTGTAGTTCTTACCCAAAAAATCTATCGCTGCGGCTTCGGCCTTGGTCGACTCGCCGCTCTCCATATCCCAAATAGTAATCAGAACTGGACCCTCTGCCCCTGGCTCACGCAAGTCCTGGCTAGTCTCATCGACACAAGACTGCAAGAAAAACAGCAGAATAGCGCTGCAGAACAGGATCAGTACAACACAGCGCCTCATCCGTGACCCGCCTCTAAGCCAGCATCCAGCGTCAATCGACCCTGCAGCTGCAGTAACCAGCGCAGAATTTCGGCAACGGCCGCCTGACCGCCACGGCGCTGGGCTATAAAATCACAGTGACGTAATAAGAGCGGGCAGGCATCTGCGACGGCCGCTGACCAACCAACCGCAGCCATAATCCCGATGTCAGGCAGATCATCACCTATATACGCAATCTCTTTAACAGACAGCTCTTGTGATGCCGCCCACTGCTCTAAGGCAGCCACTTTATCGGCCACACCCAACAAACAGCACTCCAAGCCAAGTTCCTGTGCCCGCATCGCCGCAGCCTCAGATGCGCGGCCGCTCAGTAGACCCACCTGCAGGCCGGCTTGGCGTGCAAACTTGAGCATCGCACCATCCTGCGCGTGAAAGGTCTTTTGTATTTGCCCAGCTGCGCTGTAGGTCAAATCACCCTGCGTCAGAACACCATCTATATCGCAGAGTACACAGCGGATCGCTTTGGCGGCTTCTATCATGCCTAAAAGCCTATCTTCACTTGGCGCCGTTTCACGTCTCTTGACCCCAGCGGCCTTCGGTTCAAACTGCGCACCTTGCATAAGCAGTCGCTAGTGCATTTAATCCCTCGTAGGAGCTAATCTGTGAGCGAAATCTCCAGCAAAGTCATCGAAGTTATCGCGGAACGTCTATCTAAAGACCCTGAAGGTGTCACGGAAGCCAGCAACATTATTGCTGACCTTGGTGCAGACAGCCTCGATATCGCTGAAATCATGATGGACTTAGAAGATGCATTTGGTGTCAAAGTCGAAGAAGATACTGAAGGTTTAAACACCATCGGTGATATTGTAAAATACGTAGAAGGTAAAGTCGCTGAAAATGGCTAATCGCCGCGTTGTCATCACTGGCCTGGGAGCCCTCGCTTGTAATGGCAATTCTGTTGACGAATACTGGTCAGCGCTCAAAGAAGGTCGTCACGGCATAGCCCCAACGACCTTAGTCGACGTTGAGAATCACAAGACTAAATTTAGCGGTGAAGTAAAACTCGATAATATTGAGATTGCGCAACGTTTTGCCCGTAACGACGAAGAATTTCAAGGTGCTAAGCGTGTAACCACACGTAAAGATCGTTTCGTCTTGCTTGCTATCGCAGCAGCAGAAGAAGCGATGAAAAATAGCGGCCTCGATTATCAGAATTGGGCAGACCCGTTTAATGTAGGGTGCATTATTGGTGCTGGTATTGGTGGTCTCAAAACCATCGAAACCGAGCATCAAAAACACATGGAGCGCGGCCCCGGCCGGATTAGCCCCTTACTCGTACCCAAGATGATTGTCGATAGCGCCGCTGGCGATGTCTCAATTCGCTATGGTGCCAAGGGTCCTAATTACTGCATCACGACTGCCTGCGCATCTGCGTCGCACAGCATTGGTGCAGCCTTCCATATGATTCGTAATGGTCTTTGCGATCTGATGATTACTGGTGGCGCCGAAGCACCAATCAGTGATCTCGGCATTGGTGGCTTCAACGCCATGAAAGCCCTCAGCACCCGCAATGATTCACCAGAAACAGCAAGTCGTCCCTTCGATCTCGATCGTGATGGCTTTGTGATCGCTGAAGCAGCAGGCATCCTCATTCTTGAAGAGCTCGAAACTGCCAAAGCACGCGGTGCCACCATTTATGGTGAAATCGTTGGTCACGGCTGCACTGGTGATGCACACCACGAAACAGCTCCTGATCCGAGTGGCGCTGGCGGCACGGCCTGTATGCACATGGCCTTGCGCGATGCCGGCATTAACACCACCGACATGGGCTATATCAATGCACATGGCACCTCAACCAAATATAATGATTCTGGTGAAACGACCATCATTAAACAAGTTTTCGGTGATCACGCAGCGAAATTAAAAGTTGGCAGTACCAAGAGCATGACCGGGCACAGTCTCGGCGCTGCTGGCGGCATTGAAGCTGTAGCAAGCGTTCTTGCACTTAAAGAAGGCATTCTACCACCGACTATTAATTACAACACGCCTGATCCAGATTGTGATTTAGATTACATTCCGAACACTGCTCAAGAAGTATCCTGTGAGTATGCACTCTCCAATAACTTAGGTTTTGGCGGCCATAATGCATCACTTATCTTCAAACGGTTCTCTTAAAAAGATTATTGGTGACTGATGGAATTAGCACGCATACGTGAAGAAGTTTTTGAAATTTTCACAGAAAAATTAACCCGTCTCCCACCACTCAATGTGGGCGATGCCTTTGATTTTGGGGGACAAGTTATTGCTCCTGATATCACTGACGACCCCTTGGATATCGCTGAATTAACCATGGCGCTGGAAGATGCCTTTGGTGTTTTATTCGACGACAAAGTTCCTGGTGACAGTGGACTAGAAACCATTGGTGATGTGGTTGTTTTTATTCACGATATTCTTAATCAAACGGCCGTTGAATAAATAGCTGTTTGTCTCACTAATCAAAAAACTGAGCGGCTAGCGTCGCTCAGTTTTTTTATGGCCACGCTACCGCTGATCTGCCGCTAATAATTGCAAACCACGCAGAACTAAATCCTCTTGCTGGTCATGGGCCAAAGCTGCTGGAACAATATCCCGTGCCCCACCCGTCAGTATGACCTGCGCAGTCGTGACCTGCTCTTGCAATTGCTGACATAATGCCGCAAGCACAGCTGGCCAAGCATCCTGCACAGCACCCTGCATTTGCTGGGCCGTTACATCTAGTGCCGCAGCATTGAGATCCAGTAATGGCAGGGCTGGCGCGGCCTGATGCATCGCTGTTAAACAGACTTGGGCACCTGGAAATATATAGCCTGCAACAAAACAACTCGCAAAGCTATGTTCTTCACTCAATCGCCATGCCGTCAGCGTCAGCATCGTCCCAGCATCAATCACAATGACATCCGATTGGCAATGCTGCACCGCTGCAATTCCTGCACAAAGTCGGTCCCAGCCCATGCGATCATACTGATTGCAGTGCAACTGCAGCGCCGGCACATCTAAGCGGCGCAAGCTGAGCCCACCTGCTGCTGCTGCTTTTTCGCAGCGCTGCGCGCGCGCCTCGTTACCCGGCAAGAGCAGCGCCTGTCCCGGTTGCGCTTGCGCAAACCACTGCTCCAAGTCGCTGTCCGCCAGGACTTGTGGCGCCAATGGCTGCGTATTTGCTGCTATTTTACAACGGCTATTACCGCAATCGATAAGGTAATCGACGTCCACGTCTAGCTCGTTGCCGATCCACGCACACCCGTCGAACCAAAGCCTGCGCTACCGCGTGCCGTTTCATCCAAACTATCAACGACCTGCCAACGGCCATGGTAAACCGGCGCGTACAACATTTGGGCAATCCGCATACCGCGCTCAATCACAAAGTCTTCACTGCCAAAATTGGCTAAAATCACTTTAATTTCACCGCGATAGTCTGCATCAATGGTGCCGGGCGCATTCAGACAGGTCAGACCATTTTTGATGGCCAATCCAGAACGCGGCCGAATCTGCGCTTCGTATCCAGCTGGCAAGGCAATGCACAAACCGGTTGGTACGAGATCACGCTCACCGCGCTTCAATAGCATGGGTGACTCTACAGCTGCCTGAAGATCCATCCCTGCAGCTTGATCGGTCTCATACTGCGGCAGACTTAAGCCCTGAAAGTGTGGTAGCGTTTGAACTGATACATCTATAACGTGAATAGTCATACTAACAGATTAAGTCCCACCAATCATTTGAAAGCCCGTTCTCTTCGCCATGGACACGCCTAAGATCATTCAAGCTATTAAGGTACAGAGCAACGATGATGGGATACGTATCGTACTCCCTAGCCCGGAAGAGTTTTCATTTGAAACCAATGATTGGGCTCAACAGCTGTGCAAGCTGCACCCCGGCAAGTACCGCTACATGACCATAGACCTGCGCCGCTACAAAAGCGTAAACTCGATCCTCTGCGCTGGCTTCATCCATCTTTACCGCAGCTTCCACTGTGAGCAGGCCAATCTGATCAACGTGCATCCCAACGTAGAGAGCATCCTGAAAACGCTGCAATTGGATAAAATCTTCCAGCTTGAGATCAACACCAAGCGCACGAGCAAATAACTGAACTTACAGCGAATCTTTGGCCATTTTGGCCTAGTTCAGCGAGCACCGCACAAGCCCCATATTTAAAAAAATGCAGTAACAAGCGCCAAGTCTGGATGTGCCTCAGACGTGTTCATAGCCCCTCCTAATCAGGGCATTCTCATGACATCATTTCTTGCGTAGGCAGTCACAGAGCTAGGCTTCGGGGATCACATCTGTTGGGAAAATTGCTATGCGTTTGAAGCGTCTCGAGTGTTACGGTTTTAAATCTTTTGCTGATCGCCAGTCCTTTGACTTTGAAGGTGGTATCACTGCCATTATTGGTCCAAACGGCTGTGGTAAGTCAAATATTGTAGACGCCATCAAGTGGGTTATCGGTGAGCAATCAGCCAAGGCGCTGCGTGGCTCAGAAATGACCGACGTTATTTTCAACGGCTGTGCGACGCGACGCGCCATGCCGGTCTGTGAAGTAACCCTGACCCTCGAAGATTACCTGACACGTGACGGCGTTAATGAAAGTGAAGTCGCGATTACGCGTAGCCTGACTCGTGACGGACAAAGTAATTATTTCATCAACGGCAAACCAAGCCGCCTCAAAGACATTAAAGAATTATTACTCGATACTGGTATCGGAACCTCAGCTTATGCGGTCATCGAACAAGGTCGGGTTGGGTTTATTTTAGAAGCCAGCACCAAAGACCGTCGCGCTATCTTAGAAGAAGCATCCGGCATTAGTCGTTTTAAAGTTCGCCGCCGTGCCGCTATGCGCAAACTCGAACGCGTTAATGTCGACCTCCAACGCATTGCAGAAGTACACAACGAAGTCGGCAAACGTCTACGCACAGTACGCCGTCAAGCTGAGGTCGCACTGCGCTACCAAGAATTAGCCGCAACGCTCAAAGAATTGCGGATTATTTTTGCACTCGAAGAATTCGGCCGCCTAAGCACTGAACTAGAAAATTTACATAATCAAATTAATGCCCTGCAAGATCAAGAATCTGAATTCGCCAAACGCCTCGGTGAATTAGAGGCCAACTTAATCGAAGCAGACAGCAAACTGGTCAGCATGGAACAAGAAATCCGTGCCAAAGAAGAAGAACGCGCCGCAGTACGCAGCCGCCGCGACGTAGCCGCCGCACAAATTAAAGATGGTCAGGTACGTCTCAAAGATATCGATCAACAACGCGAAGCTGATGAAAAAGGCATGAGCGGTATTGATGAACGGGTTGCCGACATTGAAGCCGATATTCAAAAGACCACAGAAAACCTCGCCCTGATTGGTGGCGAAGGCGAAACCAAGGATTCACTGGCGACCCTCTATCGTGGTCGCCAAGAGCAGTTGGACGCCTTGATTGCACAAATTGATGAAGCCATTCAAACTATCGAAGCGCACAAAAGCGAAGATGTGCAAACACTCAGCCACATTGCGCGCACCGAAGCCGAGCAAAGCCGCCTCGCCAGTAGCCACGAAGCCCTGCATGTGCGCCGCAAACGCTTAGAGGAAAATCACCGTAGCCACGGCGATTCATTCACTGAAGCCAAAGCAATCGAAGAACAAACCCACAAAGAAGTCGCTAAGGCCAATCAATTAGTTGAAGAGGCCCACAGCACCCTCGATGATTTAATTCGTCAACGCGAAGAAGCGATCAGCGAAGCCGAAAACATTGACAGTGATCTTAATAATTTGCGTCACAAAGAAGGCCAAGCCGAAACGCGCTTTAAAATGCTCAGCGATTACGAACGTCGCAACGATGGCATCAGCGGTGGTGCGCGCGGCGTACTGCAGCAAATGGATCGCTTCCAAGGCGTCGAAGGCATCGTCGCCGATTTGTTTACCGTCAGCCAAGAACACGAACTCGCCTTAGAAACAGCGCTTGGTGCACAGGCCCAAAACATTGTCACCGAAACCCAAGAGTCTGCCAAATAAGCCATCGACTTTCTCAAGCGCGAACGTCGTGGCCGTGCCACCTTCCTGCC
>CBDUFM010000118.1:0-7208 GCA_965366325.1 uncultured bacterium | reverse complement strand
CGATGATTTAGTCAGCACGTCTTTCCTCGCGCTAGAACCCGAAAAACACTGCGTCTTTGCTCCGGCCATGAACAGCGTGATGTGGCACAAACCCATCGTACAAACGCATGTGGCCAGCCTCAAGGATAATGGGGCAAAATTTATCGACCCCTTGTCCGGCGAACTAGCCTGCGGCGAACAAGGCATTGGCGCTATGGCTGAACCAGCATCAATTAGTCACTTTATCTCTGCTCTATGAATCGCATGCAGCGCATCTTCTGGCGACTCCGTTTTTACGCGCTGGTTCCCTTTATTCTTCTAGTCTTACCTATTTTAATTTTTGATATTCCGCGGCGTATTATCTTTAAACGTAAACCGCCAACTGGACTGCTGCGAAAAATTCTCGGACACAACACAGCACCACCACAAAGCGGCATGATACTCGTCCATGGGGTCAGCATGGGCGAAGTCATGCTCATGAAACCTTTATTGCCGCTCTTTGAATCACGGCTTGGTAAACCATGCATGATCACCAGCAGTACCGACACCGGCTGGAAATCTTTGGAGCAACATTTCCCCAGTTACCACCGCTGCTTTTATCCCCTCGACTTACCGTGGGCAGTGTGGCATTTCTTGCGCAGCCAAAAACCATCCATGATCGTGCTCTTGGAATTGGAATTATGGCCGCTGTTCCTTGCCGCTTGTTTTAGCCGTCACATTCCTGTGGTTTTATTTAATGCGCGCATCGGTGACCGCTCCTTTGCTGGCTATAAAAAATTCGGCTGGTTTTGGCGTCCCATATTCAAGGCCCTACACAGTGCCGTAGCGCCGAATAAAAAATGGGCAGCCCGACTCAGTGAGCTCGGTGTCAAAAAAGTCGCCGTCGGCGCATCGCTCAAAGGAGAAGTCGTCCAAGTTGCCAGCACAGTACAACAAGAATCCGAACGAGCACGCCTGCAACTCGACGAACGCAACATTTTATTAATTGCCAGCACCAGTCTCGGTGAAGAAGCCGTGGTCCTCGAGAGCGCACGGCAATGGGCCGATAACTGGCGTATTATTATTTGTCCACGCCATCCGGAGCGTGGTGCCGACATTGAAAAAATCTGTACACAATTTAATTACACAGCCAGTCGCAGCAGCCATAATCCAACAGCACCAGCGCTCGGCAGCGACGATATTATTATTGTCGATGAAATCGGTCATCTTGCTGCGCTCTATGCACTAGCCGATATTGCGGTGGTTGGTGGGAGCCTGGGCTCGGGCAGACACGGGCAAAACATGCTCGAATCAGCCGCCGCCGGATGCTGCACCGTGGTGGGCTGGGACACCAGCAATCAACCAGACAGCATGACGCTCCTACACGAATTTGATGCCGTCGTCGCCTGCAACGACGCCGAGGACCTGCATCAACAACTGCGCCTGCTCGCCCACGATGCCGATCGCCGTCAGGCACTCGGCCAGGCTGGACATGCGGCTTGGGCATCCTGCCAGGGCGCCGCCGAACGCAGTGTGCAACTGCTCGCCGAACAGCTAAACAACAATTGACCTACACACCCTTAGGCCTTCCAATGGACAGCTATGAATCAACAACTCACTGCTATCGCACTTTTTATCTTGGTCCCCTGCATACTGAGCTTTTTTAACAAGGAAAAGGACCAGCTCGCCATCTACCTCTTGGCCAGCCTCTCGCTTATAGCCATCTATTTTGCCCTCTATCCACTCGTAGGGCAGTTTAAGGACTGGTTTCCGTGGTACGGATTTTTTAATAAGTTCCTCAGCGTCGCCGTTTTAACCATTACCATCATTCTCTCCTACCGCCTGAAAAACAAATATCTGGCCGGTATGATGTGCGCCGCCGCTGGCCTGATCCTCCTCTCAACATTTCACATTCACCTACGTTAAGTAGCGCTGCGCCGCCAACGCGGCATCGGATGGGCAAAGCCCAATTCCTTGACAGCCGCAGCAGTATCGTAT
Source organism: uncultured bacterium (assembly GCA_965366325.1). Lineage (GTDB taxonomy): Bacteria > Planctomycetota > UBA11346 > UBA11346 > UBA11346 > JANQLF01. The sequence goes on along the minus strand of CBDUFM010000118.1, from coordinate 5,252 downwards.
CGTTCCATCACGATATAACGATGATCCAATAAAGGGCTTCACCATGACCAACTCCTTATTCACCTCCGAATCAGTTTCGATGGGTCACCCAGATAAAGTCGCTGACCAAATATCTGATGCCATTCTCGATGCCATGCTTGAGCAAGACCCCAAAAGTCGCGTTGCATGCGAGACCTTGGTTAACACGGGCCTCGTTGTCGTAGCTGGTGAAGTCACCACCAAAGCCTATGTCGACATTCCAGCCATCGTTCGTCAAACCATTCGCGAAATCGGTTACACCGACGCGGACATGGGTTTCGAAGCAGAAAGCTGCGCGGTCATGGTTACCCTCGACCAACAAAGCCCAGACATCGCCCAAGGCGTCAACACTGGTGAAGGCCTACATAAAGAGCAAGGCGCTGGCGACCAAGGATTAATGTTTGGTTTTGCCTGCGACGAAACATCTGAATTAATGCCCTTACCAATCGCATTAAGCCATAAATTATTGGCTGCACTGACGAAGATGCGCCAAAAAACAAAAAACTCTTACCTCCGCCCTGACTCTAAAAGCCAAGTCACCATCGAATACGATGCCAAAGGCAAGCCAGTGCGCATTCACACCGTGGTTATCAGTACCCAACACAAACCAGGTGTAACGCTTAATAAAATTCGCAAAGATTTAATCGCCCTCGCTAAGAAAACCTTGCCAGCGCGCTTACTCGACAAGAAAACTATTTTCCACATTAATCCAACCGGCAAATTTGAAATCGGTGGACCAAAAGGTGACTGTGGTTTAACCGGTCGTAAAATTATCGTTGATACCTATGGTGGCATGGGCCGTCATGGTGGTGGCGCCTTCTCTGGTAAAGATCCTAGTAAAGTAGACCGTTCTGCTGCCTACGCTGCACGTTGGGTAGCGAAAAACATCGTTGCTGCAAAATTAGCAAAACGTTGCGAAATTCAATTAGCCTACGCCATCGGTGTTGCTAAACCGGTATCGATTAAAGTCGACACCTTTGGCACTGGCACCAGTGTTGATGACGACGCACTCGCCGTAGCCGTTGGCGAGGTCTTCGACCTCACCCCAACCGGCATCATCAAAAGCCTGAAATTATTGCGCCCAATTTACCGCCACACTGCTTACCACGGTCACTTCGGCCGCAAGGACTTCCCATGGGAAGCAACCAACAAAGCAGCAGCACTTAAAAAAGCGGTTAAATAAATAAGCGCTCATCAGCAATAAACAAAAAAGCCTCGCGTATTTGCGAGGCTTTTTTTGTTGAGCTACTTGCCAAGAGAATACGCACGTGATGATGAGGCGTCGATGGACATTCCAATAATCTATATTCTTGGCCCTACGGCATCTGGCAAAACATCGCTCGCGGTGCAACTGGCCCAGCGGCATAATGCGGAGATTATTAGCGCCGATGCCCTCGCTGTGTACCGCGGCATGTGTATCGGCACCGCTGCGCCAACACTAGAGGAACAAGATGGGGTTACTCATCACTGCCTACAGTGCTTTGATCCGAGCGTTGGCTGCAATGCGCAAACGTGGTTTGATCACGCCGAAGCAGCCATCAAAGATATTCACGCCCGCGGCAAACATATAATCGTCGCTGGCGGCACACCGCTATATACGAAAATGCTCCTCGAAGGCATTAGCGCAGGTGCACCTAAGGACGACGCCATTCGCGAACAACTCGAAAAAGAATACGACGAACACGGCGGCGCAGCACTCCTCGCACAACTAAACGACGTCGACCCTGATTACGCCAGCCAACGTCACGCCAATGATAAACGTCGTGTCGTCCGTGCCCTCGAAGTCTACCGCATCACTGGCAAAGCTTATTCCAGCTTTCATACCACCGACGGCATCCGTCGCCCCGGTTTTAATAATTTATTAATTGGCCTACGCTGGGACAAAGAAGTTTTACATAAACGTATTAACAAGCGCGCTAAATTAATGTTAGAAAATGGATTAATTGACGAAGTCAAGGGGCTGCGCGATAATTTAAGCAAACAGGCGCGCGATGGTGTCGGCTACAAAGAAGTCATCCAGATGCTCGACGGCGAACTCGACAAAGAAGAATGCCTCTACCGCATCAAAGTCGCTAGCCGCCGCCTCGCCAAGCATCAACTAACCTGGTATCGCCGTTGGACTGATATTCAATGGTTTGCGGGTGATAGTGAAAACCTTATCGATAAGATAGATTGCCGCGTTAATGGCTTTCTATAATCCATTCAAATAAAAACAGACCTACCTTAAAGCAAAAATCAATTATCTATATTCGCTTCACTAAAGGCAAAAGCTCTGCTAAAATATATTCAGTAGCACAACCATTTTGCATAACGCTACGACATGGAACACGCTAGACATGATGCAATTACGACATGCCTAATGCTGGGGGTCTAAATGGATCCTTGCATACACAAAATTAATAGCGTATGATACCTGTGATGCGTACATGTACGCAGTTGTTCCACGCCTTATGGCAGTGGGGTTGGCTTCTTGTCCCGTGAGCCGGTTAATCACGGGGCGCCTTTTTTACTGGCTAAACCACTAGGTTCTTTTCCTCTTCTCCAGTCCCAAATACCTTGACCGCCACGCGTGTAATTTCTTAGCTGTGTCATTCCTGCAGTATACGCAGAGCTAAATTTTAAGTTCTGATTACTACGTAATGGTTCGAGCCACACACAATATCTTCTCTCCCATATCACGTATAATCTATTTGGTGGTTCACGCCTACCACTTTTAGCTTCAACTAAGTGGCAGGAAGACCCCTCTATTTCGCCTCTTATTAATGGCAATATCCAATGCATTCTTTCCAATCTTTCAAGCGATATGTATTCCTTTTTACTCGAACATCTTCTATAATCCCGACTCTCCCTAAAAGCATGGTCTACACGATCCGGATAAAATAAAACTTTTGTCGCGTCGTGTGCCTTCCATACTCCCGGCGTACGGATGCCCACTGAAAACATCTCTCGGTACTTCTCCACTACCCAGGGCCATAGCACATCATCTTCCTCATCTGGGACTGCAAGTAAATCATCGCTATCAGGAATCGACATTAAGCTTTTCCTGTGAATAATATTTTAAATATATTAAATTTGCATATGTTTGGCGATAACGAGGGGGCACGTAGAGACCTACCTATTTTAGATTCTATATATTTAATCAGCTGCTCTTTTGGCGTGCCCTCGTTTACTCCGCACCATGCTGCAGCAACAGCTCCTGTAAACAAATCCGCCATCTGAACAATCGGAGTTTCTTGAGAATTGACAACAGTCAAATCGCTCACTATTGCTCGCCCACCAATCTTTGTCTGTAGATACATTTTTAATTCTTTATATCTTTCGGCATTTTTCACTGTTTGATAATCCAACAAAAACAAACATTCATCATTATCTTCAATCCACTTTATTAGCAATTCATAATATAGTTTATAAAAACCCAATTCATTATCACCTCCATGATATATTTCTGCAGAATATGTTGAATAATCCACGACAATCGTTCTAAATTTCAAATACTCTTCTTCCATAAAAAGGTCTACTAATGCACAATAACCTTCATACGAAACCCTACTAACTTTTGACCATTTCACCTCACCGCGAAGGCAAAATTTATCCAATGTGGTTCTAATTTTTTTTGTAAACTCCCTTTTCTTTTCGCGAGGAAGCCAAAGGCTCCCAATTGACCAATACCCACCCTTTTCACCAAGTGTATGCCTGCTCTCATCGCAATAGACAACTTTCTTCAAACCCATATTAGAACCCCTCCACCAAACATAAATCCTCAACTCAAAACAAGATACAATTCAAGTATAATACACAACCCGCCGTTTTGTAATTCTTACAGCCCATGGTATTACCTGTAAAGAACCTTTACACAGCTAGTCAGGATGCCTGAAAAGGATGTTTACAGGTTTATGGATTTCATAGGACTCTGAAAAATAAAGTGCTGCTATAACTATACTTAGAGAACCGCTCCGCTTGGGCACGCATTGTGCAACTAGCTTAGTATGATTCGCTTCCTCTGTGCCTGTCTCTTTGCTTCCTTCCTCCTACTGAGCACCTGTGCGAGCTGTGTGCTGATGCCGCGTGTAGTGCAGATTCAACATCAGCCAGCGCCGAGCGCTGCGCTACAGCGTGACTTGATGCATGAGCGCCAACGCAGTCGTCAATTACGCGCCAGCGTTGCCGACCGCAGCCAAGCAGAAGAGGCACTCAAAACCCTCGACCTCATTGACCGTCTTTACCAACAAGAGGAACGCCTATGGACCTATTACGAAGCGCTACACAGCAGCGCTGAAACACGTCAAAGCATGTTAGAGCAACGTCTCGAATTAGAGCGACTTTTACATGAACAAGAAAAGATTCAAAAAAATATAAACAAACAATTGCAGGTTCTACAACCAGATCCCGCAGGCAGCATCACCTTTAATCATTAATGCAAGCATTATGAACCGATCTACTTAACCACATTCGAAAGGAATGACCATGTTTGGCATAAAAAAAACCGTTTACCTCGGAACTGGCGCTGCGATTGCAGCGGCCCTTCTACTTGGCTGGAGTACCTTTTCTAGCTATGCGCGCACAGGCGCACGCATGGCCGCAGAATCGGCACATGACGCAGTACCCGTTACCTTTGAAATTAATCGCCTGGAAACGCTGATTAATGACTTAGATCAAGTCATGATTGAGCAACGCGGTAAATTAATTAAACAAGAAGTCGATATCGAATACCTACAACAAGATGTACAACGGGCTAAAACGCGGCAAGACCATCTGGCCCAAGAAGTTGGTGCGGCACGCGATATTCTCGCGGTGCAACGTGATGTCTATCTGATTGGCAATAAAGAATATGAGTACCAAGTTGTTGCACAGGAAGCGACCAATAAAGCCGAGGCCCTGACCCGTGCACGTTCTATTTACGATGCAAAGGAGCAAACCCTGCACGCCTTACGCAGTGCGGTGCATCAGGCTGAGACACAATTAAATCGTGCCCAGCAACAGCGCGAACAATATAGCGTTCGCCTCAGCCAACTCGAAGCACAGGCTGAAAATATCGCCATACGCAGTGAATTGATTACCAGCCTTGATACGCTGCCGAATCAAATTGATGCCGGGGCCTTTCAAGAAGTCGAAGCTAACTTCACTCGCCTTGAGCGCGAGCTCGCTGTGCAGCAACGTGCACTGGATGAACGCTACGATGCAGCTCCACGTGCTGAGCAAATCAGTTTTAGCGCACCGGAAAAACAAGATGTTCT
>CBDUFM010000117.1:0-7211 GCA_965366325.1 uncultured bacterium | reverse complement strand
ATAGCACGGTTAATAGGTTGACTCACCTGCCCGACCAAGTGCTATCGCAAAAATAACGGGGCCAATTAATTCGTGTATAGCAATACCCGCAATAATAACCGTTTGTAATTCTAGACCCCAGCCCGGGAATTGGCTTGCGACAATGGTTACCAAACTAATCGACACGCCTGCCTGCGGAATCATTGCTGCCCATAAATTTCTCCGCACCGACTGCTCTAATTTACTCATATTAGCCGCGATGCGCACACTCGCATAAATGGCCGCAGCACGCACCATCACCAAAGTCGCAATAATGCCAATCGCATGCACTAATTCATGTACATGTAATTTCAAACCCGCAGCAACAAAGAACAGAACAAAGACTGGCGCAGCAACGCGGGCCAAGGCCGACTCAAGGCGATAGGTACCGCGCTCGTCACGCTCACCAAAGTTTTCACAGGCAAAACCAGCGGCCAACAAACAAAACAGCGGCTTGATGCCAACCGGCTCCAATGCTGCGACAACCGTCGCCAGTCCCACTAAAATCCACGTTAAACGGAAACTACTGCGCTGCGTAAAGATTCGTAACACCAAACCAATGAGCATACCCACAACTATCGACATTAATATTTTAAACACGGCCTTCACCCCGGCCTGCGCAATAATAGCGCTACTCCCGCCCGCATCGTTCGCCCCGGTAAAGCCTGCTTCAGCGGCCTGCTCAAATGTCACCGCAATCGCTAATGCAATCGTAAAACCCAGAATCACCACTACGTCCTTAAAGACCGAAACCCCCATAGCCGTTTCGCTCAAGGGCCCCTGCGATTTGGTTTCTTTAATAACCGAAATCACTACCATTGGACTATTAGCCAAAGCAATAATCCCAATCAATAAAGCGATAATCCAAGGAGGCATGCCAGCAGCCTCAACCGTCTCAGCAAATGGCATCGAAGACCACAGTAACATCACCGTTACAAACAAAGAAACCGGAATAAACAAGGTCTGCCAAGCGACAACAGTCAAGATGCCTTTCAATCGCGCACGTAACCACGCCATGCGAATTTCAACACCTGCCATTAAGGCGATGAGACCGATCGCTAAGTCTTGCACAAATTGAATGTGTTTGATATCGCCAGTCTGAATCAGCGATAAACCCGTAATTGGACTTTGCGGTCCAATAAAAACACCCATCAATAAATAGCCCGTTAAATGCGGTAAATGTAAATGACCGGCAACGCGGCCACCAAAGACGCCAATCAATAAAATAAACCCAGGCACCATTAATTTATTGGCCATAGCGAATTCACCATGCTCAAGGCGCAGCATCGGGCTAACCCACAACAGGCCCACAATCGCTAAACCCAATAATAAAATATCACCGCAGGTTTGCGCCGCTGGGTGCTCGATCAAATCACGGGGCGTTATCGTTCTCGTTCTCGTTGCCATCTGCAGCTAGGGTATTCAAAGATAGACCACAACAATGCCGCCATCTACTTGTCTTATCTAAATCGCGGCCAAGTTAGATCCATGTTCGCCAGCACTGACCAACATCTCTATATTCACGTCCCCTACTGCGCACTCAAATGCCCCTATTGTGACTTTAATTCAATCGCTGGTCGCGAAGATGAGCAAGCTGCTTATGTCAGTGCCCTGCTGCAGGAGCTCGAACAGTACCGTGGTCGCCGCTATCGCAGCCTCTTTATTGGTGGTGGGACACCGACCTTTCTCAAACCACAGCATCTTGAGACTCTGTTGCGCGGGATTCGCTCCTGTATCGACCTCGCGGAGCACTACGAGTGGACCTGCGAAGCCAACCCAGGATCAACAGACCGCCAACAATTACAGCTACTGAAGGACCACGGCGTCAATCGTGTCAGCATTGGCGTGCAATCGACACACGCCAAGCACCTGCAATTCCTTGGCCGCATCCACAGTGCCGATGAAGCGCATCAAGCGATTGAGCTCGCCTGTCAATTGTTCGACGCCGTTTCCTGTGATCTTATTTTTGGCTTGCCCGATCAAAGTGCTGAAGAAATTCGCGCCGACTTAACGCTGTATAAAAGCTACCAACTCCAACATGCCTCAGTCTACCATCTCACGATTGAACCCGGCACTGAATTTCACGGCCTCTATCAACGTGGCCGCTACCAAGAAATTGATCAAGACCTGAGCTGGGAATTATTGCAGATGGTTAGCGACACTATGCATGGCTATGGACTTGATGCTTACGAGACCAGCAATTTCGCAGCCCCCGGCCAAGCCTGTCTCCATAATTTAGCCTATTGGTTACAACGCGATTATGACGCCGTTGGCGCAGGCGCCGTGAGCACCGTCAAAGGCCTACGCCAAACCCGTCTTAAACATCCGGCGCAATATATTCAGGCCATCACTGACACTGGGCACGCCATTTGGCAAGAAGAACAACTCTCTTTACATGACAGCATCGCAGAAACCTGGATGCTGGGCCTGCGCTTAATGCAAGGCGTCTCAACCCAACGACTCGAACAACTCGGCGACTCCGCCACGCGTTGGCAAGGACAAGCACAATCATTTATCGATCAAGGTCTTCTAGAAAAAGAAAATGAATATATCAAATTAACAAAGATCGGCCGCCCACTACAAGACCACATCACGATGAAATTAATTCCTTAAGCTTTTCTCAGCTAATCCCCGACAAAAACACTCTTGAAAATTACGTGAAACGTTTGCTGGTGTACATGACGAGGAGCAAACGACAAAGCTGGTATGCCTCTGTCAAAGCTGATATGTTATTGAGGCCTATTTGACAACGGCCACTGAGCTAGAACGGCTCATTTTCTGCCAATCTAACTCACAATAAGCGGGCGCCTCTTCGCTCAGTAAACCACCAAGCGTATCGTCACCCAAACGCACTAACGTACGACGCAGGCCAGAATCATTTTTCTGCTCCGGTAATTTAGAGAGCACTTCACAACGTCCCAAAGAACGCTGCGGTAATTCCATGGCTACTAATATAATTTCATTTTCTTTAAAGACACAGTTTTCACAATGCAAAATAGTAAAACTCTTATCTTGCAAGCAGCGTACAATAAATGCGCGCACATCGCCAATCATCACCGGCACATGCAAAAGTATTTCACCATCATCCATTTTTAAACCACGAACACTGTAGGTGTTTACTGGCTCAGCTTTATTTTTAACCATCAATGGTGGCATCGTCGTGCCGTAGCCACGTCCCTTGAGTTGCTCCCAGGTTGGTTGGCCAACTAAGACTTGCTCAGCACAGGCCGTACCTTCGATGCGCGAGGCCGTGTTCACGGTGTCGCCTAAGACAGAATATTCCACACGGTCAGCAGAACCAATATTACCAGCAACCACGGGTCCGCTGCACAGGCCAATACCCATTGCTAATTCAGGTCGTCCATGCTCGCGTTGGTAGTTATTATAGGACGCAAGGTTGGTCTGCATCGATATGGCTGAATGCACGCCTTTATAGGCCGATTCACCATCATCAAAGGGAATGCCCCAGAATGCCATAATGGCATCACCAATAAATTTATCGATCGCGCCGCCGGTTTCTTCGATACACGGCACCATTAAGTTAAAATAACCATTCATGGTTGCGACGACTTCTTCCGGACTTAATGCTTCAGACATGCGGGTAAAGCCAATCACATCAGAGAAAAACACCGTTCCCTCGTAATTTTTACCACCCAATTCAATATCGACCGCACCATCGAGACACTGGTCTGCGACCGGTTTCGGCAAAAAGCGCATTAAGTTACGACGCGTGTTGGCATCATTTTCTTGTTGTTCAAACAAGAGCGCGTTTTTAATCGCAATCGCAACCTGTACACAAACAGTCGCAGCCAATTCCATATCGTCATTGGTAAACGAACGACGACGGTCTGGCGTGTCGATAAGCACCAAGCCCAGCACTTCTTCTTTGACCATCAACGGCACAACCATCGCGCTGCGAATGTTTAAGGAAATCAATGACATGCCTTGGTCAAAATCAGTGTCGCCACCATCTTGATACACTAAAATAGATTTACGTTCTAAAGCGGCCTGGCACAAAGAACGCGACACGGTTAATTGCACATTGGCCTTCGTGCCACGTTGCCGAATCGCTACCGGCTCTAAGTGACCGACCTCATTACCCAGTAAAATAAAACCACGGTCCGCTTGTGGGAAAATCTTGAATAAGCTCTCAATCACTGGTCCGTACAGGTCTTCTAATTTCGCAATGTTCGCAAGTTGCACCGATACCGACATAATTGCTTCGAGGCGCTGCTGAACAGAGTTAATATTCGCGGTTTGCACCTTGGGCATATCAATCATAGACATCGACATGCTCAAATTGACATCTTCACTAATTTCTTTTTCGCTCATGCGGAAACTAGTGCCGCTCATACTGGAATCAGAGTGCAGACTGGTCCCAGCAGGGCGCTTGCTTTGGATGCGCAAACGCGTTTCACCCATACGCACGATATCACCGGAATTCAGTTCTTGGGCCTCGACGCGCTGTTCATTTAAAAAAGCACCGTTGGCAGAGCCCATATCCTTAAGTTGCAAGGTCTCACCGACCACACTGATCATGATGTGATGACGGCTCGCGTTCGGATCTGGTACTTCAATATCGCAATCTGGACTACGCCCGGCAATCATCTCGCCCTCCAGAGCGACTATCGCTCCGGCACGTGCACCATTCAGAAATACCAATTCAAACATCGCGACAGCTAATCCTTTATCGAGTCGTTCGAACAACACATCGTCATCATTAATCGATTAGAAAACATAGCGTTAGTTGCTCCATTGTACAGCCTTCAGAGACGGTAAATCCATCCGATATATCAGCCAAGTGCAAAATAAAGACAGCAAGCGCAACGGCAATATAAAACTTCATATTCGCTGATGCCATCTGCTTCTCGAGCGAGCTAATCCGCGCCTTCTCGGCAGAGATCACATGCAGAATCTGGCTACGTGTAGCGGGCAAGTCGCCGGTATCGGCGGCCTGGTCTATCTTGAGCATTTCTAGATCACTAATGACTTCTTCAGCACTCTGGTAACGGTCAGCGGGATCCTTAGCCAGCATCCGTTTCAGTACACGACGCAGTTCATGCGGCACATCACCGCGAATGCTTTCGATCGGCGGCGCTTCGGTATTGATATGATCACGCATCACCTGTGAGCAGGAGCCCTTGAACAAGGTCTTACCAGTGAGCATATGGAAAACACTGGCACCGAGGCTGTAGATATCGCTACGTACATCGAGGTCACGTTCGCCACGAGCTTGCTCTGGTGAAATATAATCAGGCGTACCTAGGGTGGTGCCCTCTTGCAGTAATTCAGCGTCGTAGGCCGATTGAATAAACCCAAAATCACCCAGTTTAACCACGTTCTCTTTGGTCACCAACATGTTGGCCGGTTTAATATCGCGGTGCACAATATCATTTTTACAGAGGTACTCTAAGGCAGAACAGACCTGCAAAGTGATGTCCACAACCTTTTCAAAGGACAACATCCCACCGTCATCAATCATGTCTTCGACGGTTACGCCATCGACGTATTCCATGGCGAAGTAATATTTACCTTGGTATTTTGCAACGTCATAAACCTGAATTAAATTTTGATGAGATAATTTACCCGCCGCGCGTGCCTCGAGCAAAAAGCGCTTACGAAACTCTTCGTCGTCCGCCCATTGCGAGTGCAGCACTTTTAAGGCAACCAAACGGTGCATGTTTAATTGCTCAGCAAGGTACACCTCACCCATACCACCTTCACCGATGCGGCGCAGAGACTTGTAACCACCAATCTGCTTTTGCGCTAAGGAACCTCCCTCGCTGACGGCGCGTTCATCACGTATAATCCGCCCAAGTGCCTTGGCCAAACGCTCAGCAGTTTGCTTGTCTATATAGCCCTGCTTGATCATGATTTCAGATAGCCCAGCGCCGCTCTCCTTTGAGAGGGTCATCGCCGCATCAAATTGCTCGGGCGTCACTAAGCGGCTTTCAACCGCTAGTTGACCATAACGAAAATCGTCGTCCATAATTCCCCAAGCCTGCGCACGTTAACAGCTTTCTTGTCAATGACTTCCATCATTTAACTGAAGGCGTCCATCTGTGCAATCAATCTATTGCTGATTTAGTGATGTACCACCACGAAGACAGTTCTTACACATAAGCATAGCCTATAATTGGCAGGTTCGGCAATCCTGTTCCCCGCGGATAGGCTACCTGTGTGTGATGACTCTTGCACCGGCACGTTGTCCAAGCATTCTGCCATCACGCACATTTAAGGAAGCATCATGGCCAAATTTTTCATGGAATCTCACGAATGGACCGAATTAGCTGGCAACGAAGCCACGATCGGTGTCTCGAGCTTTGCGGCTGGTGAGGTTGGCGAAGTCATTCATGTCGAACTACCAGAAGTCGGCACAAAGGTCAGCAAAGGCGAAGCAGTTGCTGAGGTTGAGTCGGTTAAATCCGTGAATGATATCTACAGCCCGGTGAATGGCGTGATTGCTGCGGTTAACGAAGCGGTCAGCGAAAACCCAGAGCTCCTGAATAATAGCCCAGAAGCAGACGGCTGGTTGTTTAAAGTCACCTGCAGTGACGCGGCACCAACGGACGGCCTGATGGATCAGGCTGCCTACGACGCTCACATAAGCGCCTAAAGCGATTAGCGCAGGTCAGCCCCATGAGCAGCGCGCAACGAATCGGCATTGGTTATGACATCCATCGCTTAGCAGCAGGCGATGGCCTGATGCTTGGTGGTGTGAACATCCCCTGCGCCTATCGCTTTCTTGCCCACTCTGACGGTGACGTGCTCTTGCACGCCCTCTGCGATGCCCTCCTCGGAGCGGTCGCCGCTGGCGATCTCGGTGATCACTTCCCCGATACAGATGCTGCTCACGCCAATCGTGCATCGTGTGAATTTGTCGATGCCGTACTCGCGCTGCCAGCGCTGGCTGGCTGGCGGATTGAGAACCTTGATTGTAATGTCATCGCACAAAGCCCACGCCTGAGCGCGCACAAGATGGCGATCCGTGAACAGATGGCCAAGCTCCTCGGTCTCGACTGCGACAGGGTCAGCGTCAAAGCGCGCAGTAACGAAGAACTCGATGCTATTGGCCAGAAACAAGCAATTGCCGCGCAAGTAATCGTTTTACTCACGCGGCAATCGTAATGGTTGCCTTTAAATGCTGACGAATACCTATTCGTCGATAATCATGTCATGCAGCGTATAGTTAT
>CBDUFM010000116.1:0-7221 GCA_965366325.1 uncultured bacterium | reverse complement strand
ATGATGAGTTTTACCAACGTATCGATACCGCACGACAGCATTGGCGCTCACTGGCTACGCACCGCGCCTTAAGTGGCCCAGCTTATCAATTAAATATGCGGCGTCAGCGTTTGGATGAACTGTCGGAGCGTGTTCAACTGACCATGCGGCAAAAGATGTTGGCTTCACGCAAGCGTTTAGAGCAAGCGACACAGGCGATGAAGTTATCAACGCCACAAGCGCTGTTAAATAGTAAACAGCAGCAGCTCGCCTATGCACAAAAGGAAATGCGTCAGAAAATACAAGACCGTCTGCGTACGGCGCAGCGATCCCTGCAAGCGCGAGCAGCTCAAATGGAGGCGCTATCGCCGCTTAAAGTGTTGCAACGTGGCTTTGCAGTCGTGCATGATGCCGAGGGTGAGATTATTCACGCTGCAGCAGCTTTGCAGGTTGGTGATCATATCTCTGCACAATTAGCGCAGGGTTCCATTGAGGCCGCCGTGTTATCAATAGCAGATTCCAAGCCAGCAGCGACAAGAAAATCACGGAAGAAAAAAGCCTCAACCTCAAATAAAGAAACCTAGGTATTTATTTTTTCTTTCTCCAATAACGACTTTCCCATTGTAAAACGCTGTCCCATCCATTTTCGAGTACGTCTTCTGGGGTGTCGATAATGGCTTGTGTGTGCCCATCTAGATACAGCACATTAATAGCACCGGGGTGCCATTCATCGGTCACGGCGCTGCGAACGGCATGTCCCCACTGACCCATGCCGGTTTCACCAGCGATAGCATCAATGAATAAAACAATACGTGATTCATCTTTGACCATGCCTAGTCGATAGGTTTGTGCTCGATTTTTATTATCCAGATAGCTATTCATTTTATAGCTCTTTGGCGATGCATTATCAAAAATCTGTGGCTCGCTAAATTCACAGCCAGGGCATTGGAAGATCCTGCTGCGATCTTGGACGGTTTCGCCGTCGGCGTAGGGTGGGAGCCGATAAAACCAAGCAGGACTGGTTTCGGGGTTTTTATCACATTTATTGCCTTCGGCTGGTAAGCGACTGCGATGTTCCTTGGCATACAAGAGACAGCTCACACTAATCTGATGTAAATTATTGGTACATGTCACGCGTAGGGCGCTGGTATATGCACCCGCAATTGCTGGTAACAGGATCGCGCCGAGAAAGAGGATGATCGCAACGACGACCATCAACTCGGCGAGGGTAAAGGCTTTATTCATTGTCTGCGGAGGTTTTGCTTTCTGGGTCGAGCGCGCTGTCTGAGTCGAGCGGGCTAGTCCCGGTGTTTTTATTTTGGTAAAGCGCTAGTAAATCATTAATCGAACTAGCGACATGTGCTGTTTCAACACTGCTGCGAATGGCCGGTGTTTTGGTGCTACCATGAATTAACATGTCTGATTCTTCGCAGAGATATTCAATGGGTTGGTAAATACGTTTGGATAAATACCACGCAATTATAATGCCGAGAAAGAGGCAGGCACTAATTATGATCAGGAGGGCAATGTGATTGTCCGCACTCGGCAGTGAGATTTCGGCATAGAGAACACCGAGATCTTTTTCGCCGTGTTGGAGCGGGCAGGCAAGCGCCATTTGTAAAGTGCTAATACGCCATTGCTGTGCTTCTATTTGACTTTTTATTAAGGATGGGTGTGGGTTATCAATTTCTAAACTATGATGTTTGCCAAATAAAGTGTTAACGCGTAGCTCGAGTTCACTATCGTTTTTTGCCATGCTGACCATGCCTATGTACTGCCAGTAATTATCTTCTTTGTTGAAATAATTTAAATGCTCTTGGCGTTGCTGTTCATCGGCAAATAAGGTGGCGTAAAATGAGAGTTCGTGGCTAGCGGCCTGTGCATAGGCAGTAAGTAGTTTTTGCTGGTGGTGATGTTGCTGATAGGCAAGGCCCATACAGGCCAGTAGGCATGGCAGGAGAGCGGCCAGGAAACAATTTAAGCGTAAACCACGTAACAATTGCATGGATAACAGTTTGCGCGCTTTTACTTGTGGTACAAGTCTAGGGACTGGAGTCTGATCCTTTCTTGCTTGGATCTGGTAGCGCTTACTGTGCCTGCAATGACAGTAGCTCGCCCATTAGTCGTCCGTTTTGGTGCCTTAGGTGACATGGTGATGATCACCCCCTTGCTACGCGCCTTATCCGAACGTTTTGGGCAACCCTGTGATGTGCTTGGTTCAGGTGCGTGGACTGCTGATATTTTTAAAGGCTTGCCCTGGGTTGCAGATGTCTATCGGATTGCGGGTCGCAAAACGCCCTATTGGCTCAGTAAGGAGCAGCGCCAATTGGTGGCGCAGTTGAAGCAACGTGGACCATCACCGGTGTGGTTTTTAGAAGACATGCCGAAGGCGTGGCGTCTTATGCGACGTGCAGGGATCACGGCGGCGCAATCGGTGCGCATGACGGATGCCCCCCGTGGTGTTGACGAGCATACGGTGAAGCATTGGCTGCGCTTAGCCCAGCGTAGCCCGGAGGTCTACCCGAGTGCAGCGGCCTCCGCTGAGGCTCTCCATTTTAATACAGTGCTGAACTGCTCAGAAGATGAGCGCGCAGACTGCGAACAGTGGCTGCAGAAAATTGATGCTGCGCAGGTCCCGTTAATTTTAATTCAAGCCGGTTCTAAAAAAACCATGAAAGGCGGTCGTGTAGACCGCGCATCCAATTTGAAATACTGGCCCGAACAAGATTGGGCAGCATTAATTAAAAACATGTTAGCGGCTATGCCACAGGCAAAAGTTTTATTATGTGGCGCACCGAGTGAACAGGACTTGGCCCGCCATATACAAACATTAGTCAACGATGAGCGCGTGCTGGCAGTGGCGGATCAATTACCTTTGCGACGTTTGGTTGGATTAATGGACCGTGCCCACAGTTGCGTTAGTGTTGATACAGGCCCAGCGCATATGGCTGCGGCTTTGAATTGCCCGTTGACTGTTTTATTCGGTGAAACAAATGCGCGTCTTTACCACCCAGTTTCTAGCCAGAGCCAAGTCGAAATTGTTTCGCAAACAGCCTTAGCGGATGTGGCCCCTGGTTCGGCGGCGTGGGCAGCAGTCAATACCATGTCTGGTATAACGGTTGATAAAGTTATGCAGGCGTGGCTGCGTTTGGATGCAAAAGATGTCTGAAACGGTTTTGGTGTTTCGTAAGAGATTATTGGCCTACTCGGAGACATTTATTGCTGACCAAGGCGCTTTTTTGCCAAAAATGAATGCACTCTTTACTGGATTTACAAAAGATAAAAGTGGATTTAAATTATTGGAGCAATTAGCCTGTTGTTTACAGCAGGATCATGCATGGCATGCGGGCATGGCACGCCTGCAATTGCGAGTAGGTCTTGGTGTGAATGCGCGCTGGTTACAGGCACTGAGGCAGCATAAGCCGACTGTGTTGCATGCCCATTTTGGCCCAGATGCATTGGCCGCAATACCCATAGCGCGTGCATTGGATATTCCGTTGATCGCAACATTTCACGGTTTTGATATTACTAAAAGCGATGCGCGTCGTGCCTATAAACAACACCGAGATGAGGTGTTCGAATCCGCACATACAATAATTGCTGTATCAAATTATATTAAGCAAAAGCTTCTTGCGGCAGGTTGCCCAGAACAAAAAATTAAACAGCACTACATCGGTATTAACACTGACCGCTTTAGCGGTGAGAAACAGGAATCAGCGCAGCCGACCGTGTTGTTTATCGGTCGTCTGGTGGATAAAAAAGGCTGTGCCTATTTATTGGATGCGATGAAGAAAGTGCAGGATCTTATCCCAGAACTGCGTTTACAGATAGTTGGTGACGGTCCATTGCGGGCATCATTGGAACAGCAAGCCCTTGCTTTGCGTTCAGTGGAGTTCTTAGGTGTAAAAAGTGCAGATGAAATTAGAACACTGATGTCACAGGCCTGGGTATTTTGTACGCCAAGCATTGTTGCTGCGAGTGGCGATGCTGAGGGTTTGGGCATGGTATTTTTAGAAGCACAGGCCTTGGCGACTCCTGCGGTGAGTTTTGATACCGGTGGCGTGGTTGAGGCTATTGCACATGAGCAAACTGGCTTAACCGTCCCAGAGAAGAATATTGATGCTTTGGCAGAGGCGTTGACCACTTTATTATCTGATGAAGCATTGCGGAGAGAATATGGGCGCCGTGGTGTTGAGCGCGTACAGGAAGCGTTTAATATTCGTAAACAATGCATAGCATTGGAAGACATTTATCGACAGTCGATGGTGAATGGATGAAGTATTGCATTAGTAGATTGCCAGGGGGGTGTTAAGTGTTGGTGTCTGTCATATTCACAACTTATAATCATCCCAAGTGGCTTGAGAAAGTTTTGTGGGGCTTTTCGATTCAGTCGCATCGTGACTTTGAAATAATTGTTGCTGATGATGGCTCTGGCCCAGAAACCAAGGCCGTGATTGATGCGCTGCGCGCAGAGAGTGGTTTGTCTATTCAGCATGTATGGCACGAGGATAATGGTTTTCAAAAGTGTCAGATAATGAATAAGGCGCTACTCGCTGCCCAGCATGACTATGTCGTGTTTACTGATGGTGACTGTATTCCTGCGCCCGATTTTTTAGCGTGGCATGTGCGCTTAGCGGAAAAGGGTCGTTTCTTATCCGGCGGATATGTGAAATTGCCGATGGATGTCAGTCGAGCTATCACGAGGGAAGATATCTTGGCGGGGCATGCTACGGATCCCCAATGGCTGAAGCAGCACGGTGTCCCCAGCTCCTTGAAGCTATTAAAGTTGATGGGTAATGAACGCTTGGCTACAGCTTTAGATGTCTTGAGCCAGACCCGCGCCTCTTGGAACGGGCATAATGCATCGACTTGGAAAGAGTATGCGCTGGCCACAGGCGGTTTTGATGAACGGATGCAATACGGTGGGCAGGATCGTGAATTTGGTGAGCGTCTCGAGAACATGGGTATCAAGGGTAAGCGCATTCGTTTTCGTGCCGCATGCGTGCATTTAGATCACCCACGATCTTACGCCAAGCCGGAAAGCATCGCCAAGAACCGCGCGATTCGAGCAGAGACGCGCTCGAAGAAGGTTCAGCGTACCGCATTTGGGATACAAGCGACCTAGGGCTTGCTAGTGCTTAGTAGCTGTGGGGCTTGAGGAACTGACAAAATATGTCATCCACTCGATGCGACTGACAAAAATTGACACCGTTACGCCATCTCAATAGTTCAAAAATGATGCAATCAATACAAAATCTCTAAAAATAAGGACTTATGACTGTTTGCATGATTGGCACGCTTCGAGCTCTATTCAATCAAAGCTACTCTCATACATCATCCCCCTTTTTGCTAGGAGAATAACATGCGCAAAGGATTCACACTTATCGAGCTTATGATCGTGATCGCGATTATCGCTATCATCGCATCTATTGCTATTCCAAACCTTTTGGAATCACGTATCACCGCTAACGAAGGCGCTGCTGCTGGTTCTATGAAGTCTGCTATCTTTAGCGGATCTGTTCAATTCCAAGCTGGTGGTTACCAAGATTCAAACAACAACGGTGTTGGTGAATATGGTCACATTCAAGACATGGCTGGCTTACGCGCTTGTACTGGTGTTAATGCTAATGAGCTGTCATTGATCACTGGCCAACTTGCAAATATGACTGCAGGCGCTGCGGTTGCTACGGCATCTAATTATAACTTTGTCATGTACACCCCTAGTGATGACGGTACAGCTTACATCAGTGAAGATGCTGCTCTTCCAACTATCACTAGCAACGAAGCTGAGTCACAGTACCTCTGCGCTTGTGCACCACAAACATTGAATGAAGTGGGTCGTCGCATCTACTTTATGCTTTCTGACGGTCAGTTGCGTAGCACCAACCAAGTTGCAGCTCGTGACCAATGGTTTGATGGTAGCAATAAGAATACCGCAACTGGTGACGAAATGGATACTGGTGTAGATCATGCACTCGGTGGTAACGCTGAAATTGCTTCAGCAAACGTTGCTACAAGTCTCTATACCTTCTTCACCAAATAAGAAGGCATTGCTTAACACAAATCGGGTGTCCTGTTTTCAGGGCACCTTTTTTGTTGGGAAAAATAGTCTATAGTTGTACATATGTCCGAGCATATTTTAGAATTTGAGCAGGTGGCCTACGACTACCGTGGTGATTGGCTGCAACGCATTCATGCCTTGAAAGAGGTGTCATTGAGCGTGCCGCATGGCGCGGCTTATGGTTATTTAGGGGCAAATGGAGCTGGTAAATCTACCAGCATCAAGCTGCTCACGGGTATGTTATTTGGACATACGGGAGCCATTAAGTTATTTGGCGAAGAAATTGGCGAAGCATCTCTACGTGAAAAGCTAGGCTATTTACCTGAGCATCCGTTCTTCTATGAACATTTACAAGTTGAAGAGTATTTTATTTACTTAGCGAAGCTGTCAAAAATGAGCCGTTCGGCAATGAAGGCTTCACTCGAAAACGTGTACGACCTTTTGGATCTAGGTGATCTGCGTAAGCGTAAGTTGGGGAGTTTCTCTAAGGGGATGCGCCAGCGTTTTGGATTGGGTCAGGCGATCATTCACAGGCCCGATCTACTGGTCTTAGATGAGCCTTTTTCTGGTTTAGACCCCTTATGGCGCTCACGCTTTCGCGAAGTGTTACGCTTAGAACGTGAACGTGGGGCAACTCTGTTTTTCAGTTCGCATATTTTAAGCGATGTGGAAGATTTGTGTGACCATTATGCGGTTATTGATCACGGTGTGGTCTTGGAGCAGGGTAAATTATCGGCTTTATTTGGCGAGGCGCCGCTCTGCTTACATGCGCAAGGCCCAGTGCCTGCTCATGCGACTGTGGAAACATTTGCGGATCATTGGCGTTGGAATTTCCCTGATGAGCAACGCGAGCAAAATATACAAGCCTGTTTAGCGGCAGGAGCACGGATCCTGCGCTTAGAAAGGCCGAAGCAGGCATTAGAGGATTATTTTGTAAATAGGGTGAAATCCTTTCATGGAACCCAAGTTGCGGGGCATGCACAATGATCCTTATTATTGCACGCGCGACATCGCGTCAGCTGGTTCGCTCAAAAACATTTGTGTCGCTTATGTTAATTTATGCCATAGCGGTGCTATTCTCCCGATTGGTTGGTTGGGTAAGTGCGACAGATGGAAACATTGTAACCGCCGACGTCATATTTTCTTAACAGAGTATTATCGGCGTTTTGGTGGCTGTTGCC
>CBDUFM010000115.1:0-7255 GCA_965366325.1 uncultured bacterium | reverse complement strand
CATGGCGTTATTATATACTGGTTCTGCTGCTTGCGTAGAGTAAGATTGCGCCACAGGAGCTGTCGTTTTGCGCCATGATGTTTTGACCTTTGCCTTTCCCGTACCACAAGACGATAGCTTCGGTCAGGTGGTGCATGCGCGTTTTATAGAACTGCTACCGCCGCGGTGGAAACTCCGCGTTCGTGCAAAGCAGAAAATTCGTTGGGAGCGCAGTCAGCAGGGCGCTTGGTCCCTGATCCATCCACAGGGTCGGATTGCAATTGATGATCTTGCGATTGGCGCTGCGGCGGCGCGTCATCTTATTGCGCTTGGTTGTCGCTATCTGTTTGTCCATGCTGGAGCAGGCACCGAGCAGATGCATGACAGCGGAACGGCCTTGCGCGTACGAGGATTTTTAATTACTGCTGCTGCTTTGGGTATGCAGGCACAGCAGGGATTGCCGGTGGCGCAGCAACAACAAGTCGGATTATTTATCGCCCGCGCACAAATAGAAGCAGAGTCCTTAGCGCACTTGGCAAAAACGGCATGGCATGTGCCGCGCGATCTATTTGTCTTAGGCTGTGATGATGCGTCGTTGCCAGCACCAAGCGTGCCGCAAGTTTCGCGTTTATATGTTGATCCACGTGATATTGCGCGTGTGCTGATACAGCAATTAAATAATACAGGTGATCGCTTAGGGTTGGTCGCACCAAGTGCCGTGATGACGCGCAGCAGTAATGATGGATTAATTAATGATCCACGTTTAAGCGCTATGTTACATTATATTGCCGCGCATCTTGAGCGCCCAATTGGGGTGGCGGAATTAGCGACGGCAGCGGGTATGTCGCGGCGACATTTGGAAAGACAGTGTCGAAAAATTTTAGCGTGTAGCCCCCTTGATGAATTGCGCCGACAGCGACTTCAGCGCGTGCAGGAATTACTCTTAAGCACCGATCTGACCTTGCAGCATATAGCGGCACGTAGTGGCTTTTCTAATCCCGAACGTTTAGGAATGGTCTTTAAGCAGTTTTATGATGTGAGTCCCGGTCAGTGGCGGCGTCAACATCGTGCATCTTCTTAGGCTGAACTGTTCTCGCTCTGAGATGCTGCGTGCGGCGGTGGGCACTGCGTTGTAAAATCAGCAGCAGATGCATGGTGTGTGCGTGCACTGAGAAAGATGCAGAAAAACACTGACAATGTCGAAAGGCCAACAAATGACGGAACATGTACAAGGCGCAGCGCCTAAGGATACCGGAGCAGCGGCGTGGGAGGCCATTTATCAGGCCAACGATGCTGGTTGGGACTTGGGTGAAGCTAATCCTGTCTTGGTGCATGTGCTTGCTGAAAAAAAATTGCCAGCGCCACCCCGGCATGTGCTTGTGCCGGGTTGTGGTACCGGACATGACGCGCTGGCTTTTCTTGATGCGGGTTATGCGGTAACTGCAATGGACTTTGCGCAAACGGCAGTTGCAACAGCGGCGGCGCGCAGTCAGTCGCCCTTCTGGCATTGCCTGCAAGCGGATGCCCTGGCTGCTGATAATGGCGTAGCAGATAACAGCATCGACATTATTTTTGAGCACACCTTTTTTTGCGCCTTGCAGCCCCATCAACGCGAAGCCTATGCGGCGAGTCTTGCGCGTATGATCAAAGCGCATGGGGAACTATGGGCATTAAGTATGCGGACAAAGTTTACTAATCGACAACCTTACGACAGTACGCCAGAGGAATACATTGCGCTGATGACCGCGCAGGGTTTTCACTGTGTCGAACAAGAACCCATGGAAGCATGGTCACATCAACGACGTAAGGGTCGCGAGACCTTAGTACGTCTGCGTTACGAGGGATAATATGAAGACTGCATGGTTACAGAAATTTCGCCGCGTTGGCATTGTTGAAGGTCTATCCACCATCATTTTATTCGCTATCGCGATGCCGCTTAAATATATGTATGACATGCCAATGGCGGTTAAGATCGTTGGCTCAGTGCATGGCTTGCTGTTTGTTTGCTATTGCATTTTGTTGCTTGTTGCAGCCTCAGAGCGCAAGTGGACGTTTGGGAAAATGGTGCTGTTGTTTTTTGGCGCGGTCATTCCCTTTGGCCCCTTCGTTGCCGAAGTTTGGCTGAAGAAGGAATATGAAGAGGCGCAGCAAGATGAGCAGGGTGGTATCGCATCAGAATAGCACGTATGTATTAATCGAGCACCTCAAATAAACCAGCCGCTCCCATGCCGCCACCAATACACATGGTAACCATGCCGAGTCCGCCACCACGACGCTTCAGCTCGTGAATTAAACTCAGGGTTAATTTTGCACCGGTACAACCAAGCGGATGACCGAGGGCGATTGCACCGCCGTTGACGTTTATTTTATCCATCGGTAATTTTAATTCTTGAATCACTGCGAGAGATTGTGCAGCAAAGGCTTCGTTTAATTCAATTAAATCGATGTCGCCCATGCTAACGCCACATTGCTTGAATAATTTTGGAATGGCGACGACGGGACCGATGCCCATGTGTTCGGCGGGAACGCCAGCAACCTGATAACCTTTAAACACGGCGAGGGGCTTGAGGCCGAGTTCCTTAGCTCTACTGCGTGACATGACTAAAACTGTGGCTGCGCCATCACTGGTTTGCGAACTATTGCCAGCTGTAACCGAGCCGCCAATTTTAAATACGGCACGTAAACTGGCTAGTTTTTCGAGGGTGGTATCTGCGCGTGGACCTTCGTCGACTTCAAATTGCACATCACTGCTGATAAAGGCGCCGTCGGCATTTTGTGTTGCCAAGGCGACATCTATCGGTGCAATCTCATCGGCAAAGTTACCTGCTTTAATTGCGTGGATGGCCTTTTGATGTGAGTCATAGGCAAACTGGTCGGCGTCACTGCGGCTGATACCGTATTTGACGACTAAATTTTCAGCGGTTAAGCCCATGTTAAGATATGCGTCTGGATATTCTTGCGCTAAATGTGCATTGGGTGCTAATTGATTGGCTGGGCCAAAGCCAAGATAACTCATCGATTCAACACCACCGGCAATAATTGACTGGGCATTGCCGACCATAATGCGTTCTGCTGATTGGGCGATGCTTTGTAGGCCGCTCGAACAAAATCTATTAATAGTCATGCCGGGGACGCTGTTGGGTAAATGAGCTCGTTGGGCAATGACGCGTCCTATATTATAGCCTTGTTCGCGTTCGGGCGTAGCGCAGCCGATGACCACATCGTCAATCTCTGCCGCATTCATAGCGTCGCAGCGGGCGAGGGTTTCGCGCACGCAGTGGGCGCCGAGTTCATCGGGGCGCGTTTGACGTAAGCTGCCACGTCCGGCCTTGCCGACTGGGGTACGTGCGCCACAAACAATAACTGCTTCTTCCATAACGAGACTCACTTTATTAAATTAATTACGTAAGGGTTTGCCGGTCTTCATGGTGTGGGTAATGCGTTGCTGGGTTTTTTCAGTGCCCAGCAAGGATAAAAACGCTTCGCGTTCGAGGTCTAAAACATGCTGATGGCTGACCATGCTGTTTTCAGGAATATCGCCACCGCTCATCACGTAGGCAATTTTATTCATCACTAATTGATCGTGTTCACTGATGTAGCCTGCTTCACGCATATTATGTAAGCGTACTTGGTATTCACTAATGCCGCTGCGTCCCATAACGCGAATCGCGCGGGCAACAGGTGGACGGTAATGCTGGTTTGCTAATTGCAGGGCATGCTGTTTGGCATCATGCACAACAAAGGATTTATTCATCGAGATTTGGTCGGTGCTGCGTAGATAGCCTTTTAATTGGGCGTCGCGTGCACTAGTTGATGTTTGTGCCATGCCGATTAATTCCATGGCTTGATTAATTTTCGGGAACAGAGAATTGCCCGTATCGCCAGCCCAATCTGAGGCACGTACGGCGTATTCTTTAGTGCCAGCACCAGCAGGTAAAATACCGACGCCTGCTTCGACTAGGCCCATGTATAATTCTGCGCCTGCCTGTACGCGGTCGCAGTGCATGACAAACTCACAGCCACCACCAAGGGCCATGCCCTGGGCTGCAGCAACACAGGGAATCCGACTATGCTTGAGTAGCATGGAGGTTTTTTGAAAATTCTCGATCATCGGGATGACCGCATCAAAGCCTTTATCGGCAACGACATCCATCATTTCTTTTAAATTTGCACCAAAGGAAAAGTGAGCACCACGCGAGCAGAGCACGAGTCCCTTGTATTGTTCTTCGGCAAGTTCCACGCCTGCGCAGAGCGAGGCTAAGACATCAATCGACAGAGTGTTATTGGGTGAGTGAATATAGACAGCAAGGATTCCATCCCCGAGATCAATAAACGAGGTATTTTTGTTTGCTTGAACGGCTGCTGAGCTGCGTAGCCCTTCTATATCAAGGTGGTTTTCCTGCTTGCTCTTGCAGTTAAATTGCAGGCTGCTGGGATCAAAACATTGTTGCTCGTCATCGTTATAAAAAGCGTTCGCGCCCTTGTCTAATAAAGCTTGAACCAATGGCGGTATCGGCCGTGATTCTTGGTGGAGACGCTTTACAATATGTTCGACGCCAATGGCATCCCAGAGGGCGAAGGGACCGACATCCCAATTAAAGCCCCAGCACATCGCGTTGTCGATGTCTTGAATGCTCTCTGATATTTCGGGTACGCGGTTAGCAGCGTAGCAGAGTGTGCTCGATAGTAATTGCCACGCGAATAGATGAAATGGATCGCTGCCGTCCATGACATAGCGACTGCATCGGCGCGTAGTCTTGTGTCTTTAGGTCGAGCGCTTCGATGACACGTTTACCTTTGGCGTCTTTACTTTTACGGTAAAAGCCAGCGCCAGTTTTATCACCAAGGGCACCCTTGCTAATCATTGCCTGAATTAAGGGGTTTTCGGCAAAAATCTCACGTGATTCGTCGTTAGGCGCACCATGATAAATATTGGCGTTTACATGGCTGATCACATCAATGCCAACCATGTCGAGCAAGCGACAGATGCCGCTTTTTGGTCGACCAATGAGGGGGCCAGCTAGTGCATCAACGTCTTCTACGCGCAGCGCTAATTCCTGCATTAATTGTAGCGCCATGCCCATATCAAAGGCGCCAATGCGATTGGCAATAAAATTAGGCGTGTCCTTGGCAACAACCACACCTTTGCCGAGACTATGCTCGGCGAACTGAATAAAATTTTGAAATAGCGTTGGGTCCGTTTTCGTACCTTTTACTAATTCCAAGAGGTACATGTAACGCGGTGGATTAAAGAAATGGCAAATAAAGACGTGACTTTGAAATGAGCTTGGGCAATCAGCGATAATATCGGCGAGTGCAATACCCGAGGTATTTGAGGAAATTAATTGTCCTGAGTGATGAATGTCGGCCAGACGCGCAAACAGTTTTTGTTTAATCGCGAGCACTTCAGGAACCGCTTCGATAATCCAGTCAACGTTTCGGAGTTGCTCAAAATCATCTTCGAGATTTCCCGGGCTTAATAAATCCGCATCGGCCATGTCATAGAGCGCTGCCGGTGTGGATTTTTGAAGACGTTCGATTGCGCTAATGGCTATGGCACTGCGCTTCTGTGGATCCGCATCTTTGGGAACGATGTCGAGCAACAAACAGGGCATGCCACAGTTGGCTAAATGTGCGGCGATAGCCGCGCCCATGGTGCCTGCACCAATAACTGCTGCTTGTCGAATCCTTGTCATGATATCTCCTCTTGCATCCGTATAGACGGGCCTGTAGACTATTGGTAATATACCAAATTATTTGGTATAGTCAATAAAATGAGCTGCAGTTTTCTCCTAGTTAAGTTGCGAGACTTGGCTGATTTGACTGTGTAAGTAATTAATTGACAGGAGGATAGAATATGCCTGCTAAAGATAAAGCCGCTGCAAAGAGCACATCCGGCGATGATAATGACAGGAGTATCGTCAAGACCTTGTTAAAGGGACTCGACCTCTTGGACGTTGTTGCGCAGGCTAATCGTCCGATGACGGTCAGTGAAATTGCTGCTGCCTTTGACATGGACATCGGGACGGTGCATCGATTTTTAAATACCTTTGTAAAGAAACGCTATCTAGGCCAGGACAATTATACCAAGCAATATTTTTTAGGGGCAAAAGTTTTACAGCTCAGCCGGACCTTTTATGAGCAGCACCGTATTTATGATATGGCACGCGAACAATTAGTTGCATTGAGTTCGCTTTGTGAAGAAACCGTACAGTTATCGGTTTTTTCAGCGATTCCGTGTGCAATTGTCGTAGATGAAATTCAGGGCATGCAGGCAACGTCTATTTCTATTGCCATCGGTACGCAATTGCCCTTGCATTGTAGTGCGGCGGGCAAGGCGATGTTAGCGCTGCACGAAGCGTCGTTGCGTGAACGTATTGTGGCCAAAATACATTTAGAAGCGCATACAGCGCAGAGTATTACGGATCAAAAATTGCTGCTTAAAGAGTATGAGCAAATCGCTCAACGTGGTTGGGCGGAGGATAATGCTGAGTTTTCAGAAGGCGTTCATGCCCTAGCGGCACCGATTTTTAATTTAAATGCCGAACCGGTGGCGGCGATTGCGGTGATCGTGCCGTCGTTTCGGTATGATAAAAAAAGAATGCATGGGTTTAGTGCTGATCTCTGTCGTTTAGCGGCAGAGATTTCACAAAAAATGGGCCACGCTGATCCCGCTTAGGCGGGCATAACTTGGCTTAGCTTGGGCATTAATGCGTACGCGCACAGTGCCAGACATAGATGCACAGAACGATGCCTAGTACGATGGCGAAAATGTAGTGCGTTTCCATTCAGTGATTATAGGGCTACGGACTAAGGAGTGCCAGTAAAAAACACCGATTTGGGGCCACAATGCAAAATATAAACTATGCTATATCAATGACTTAAGATATTCTGCTGTGCTTAGGTAGTCAATCGGCCTTGCGCAGAGGCTGAGGTGCTTGCTTGCGCAGTTGCTGCGGAGCTGCTGTGGCGTTGCAGTACTTAAGCAGCCACATGAGTCCAACGCATTCACTAGACAAACTTTGCTGCGCCTGCTTGCAAAAATCAGCCAGATTACAAAACTGTGCCTGCAAATGACTAGCCCAAACCCTTTATGTGTGGATTTAGACGGAACGCTGGTGAGCACCGACACACTGTGGGAGTCGATGGCGCTGTTGTTGCATAAAAAACCATTAACGGCGCTGCAGATTCCGCTGTGGGTACTGAAGGGGAAGTCCTATTGTAAGCGCCGGGTTGCCGATGAAGTGCGTCCCGATGCGAGCCTGCTGCCCTATCG
>CBDUFM010000114.1:0-7279 GCA_965366325.1 uncultured bacterium | reverse complement strand
AGCAAGAAAAAGCCCAAGTGAGCCATGCGCACTTGGGCCGTTTCGCTATCCAAGGTGATTGACATAGAAACCTGGCGGTCGTTCATTGGTAAACAGGTTGTAGATAGAACCTATGCCTGCAGCAAAGATACCCATAAACAGCTCTGCAAAAATAAGACCAATAAAGAATGGCTTCAAATCCTGATAGACCTTCCCGCCACCAAAACGAACGATCGCCTCCCGAATAAACCAACCGATAAGGAAGGAGTAGAAGGTTCGCGCGTTTGGGGTAATACCCCAAATTAGGAACAAGACTGGGTGCAATGGGAAACTCGCGAAGCGAAAGCGGAAGAAGAAAAACAAACACACACCAAAAGCACCAATACCCAAATAGCTCATCGCCTTACTATCTGGATTTAACAGACTAATGCGCTCAAAGAATCCGAGACTGTTGGCCTCACCTGGCGCCGTACGCTGCCCAATGTCTTCCAGCTTTGTTAATTCTAGCGTTGAATTTTTAAGTATACTATTTGGCACGTTATGATCAGCCCATGGATAAGAGAGCGCATAACCACCCATGGTGTACTGCTGGTAGAGGCGCGTGCAGATACTGACGAGAATTGCCACTGCAACCACAACCATCACACCCGTACACAACTTCTTGAGATTAAATTTATTCTTATCAGCCATCTTTAAGCTATTCGCCACATACGGCATCATCGCCTCTTTGGGGTCAACAAACAACATCGAACTCAAGTAGTACAGCATAACCAATGGTGCAGCGCCAACAGTGCTGACACCCAGCGTCTTAACAATTAAAAAGCTTGGATGCCACGCTGCCTGCAAATACGGAATGCCGGTCTCACAGATAATACGAGTAAAGACCAAGAAGAACAACAAGCCAACCAAAGAAAAGATTATCGCAATCGGCAGTTCCAGCTCAAAACTCGTCGTCAGCACAATGATAACTCCAATAAAGGACGCTATCATTAAACGCGCAGCAAATACACCATCTTGCTCATAAACCGTTGCAGGCTTAAAGGTCAGTGCCTTAGACAAAATCGTCCAATAATACTTCCGTCCCGTATAGAGGATAATCGCCGCATAGGCAATGTAGGCCCCTGCGCGCATGCTCCCCATATCATCGTGACCGATCTTCGTGCCGGTACTTAAGTAAACCTGTGCCCCAAAACCGGCCAGTAAAAACGGGGCAAGACCGATAGTCAGACCAATCTCACGCGAGAGGAAGTAACAGATCCCAATAATGGTAAAGTAAAAGCCAAAACGGTTAACGGAATAGACGCCTGACTTCTTAATCACAGGGAAAAGATCGAGAATGAAATTAAAGTAACTAGTTATACCAATATCCGGTGAATGGTTAGGCCACCACGAATGTATATAACGCACCCCGTGAAACGCGACTACAAAAGCTGCCGCTAAGAGGAATTTCTTATCGTAGAATATAGCCGGTAAGATGCGATTCTTTTCCCTATGAAAGAGAGTCGTCCCTATTTCAGCTATCGGATAGGCCAGTTGCTCATGATGGGCCCACTGTCGATGCACCACCAGACTCATGGCAATCAAACAAATAGAAAACAAAACAAACAGCGGAATCCAGCTGCCTATTAAGGACGGCATCCACGCATCCCACGGTACACCATCGGTGCCCTGCTCCTCGTAGCCAGTTTGAAAAGCGCTATACACACGCTGCTTCTCTAACTGGTTGTCACCGATCTTCTCTAGACCACCTGCTGGCCACAGGTGATCGGGGATGTAGTGGATGGTTTCGTATTTATGCATGTGGATGCTATTACTATAGACTGTCCACATTCCCACCTGTGTAGTGGAGAAAAAGTAATTGAGGCCCGCACCAGGAGTCCAACAGCCAACAAAGATAATAATAAGTGCAACAATCAACTCACGCCCACTTAATATTAAGCGTGGCGCAAGCGCCTTATACACCGCAGGAATAACACAAATACCCGCCGCAAAAACTAAGAGCCAATGCCATGATAACCAAAATGAATGATCTAAAATTATACAATTATAGGAACCCACGAGAACACTAAGCAGCCCTGCGACTGCCAATAAAAACCAACGTCGATTCCACATCGGATTCCAGATCAAGGCCATGCCAACCACTAAAAAGATCGGACCCGGTGGCATATGAATAGCCACAAACGAAGTCTGACTTAAAAAGATGTCATTATAAACAGTATAGGCGATGGTGAAGAGGAGGCCCAATACACCGAACAAGATAGACTTGAGCGTAAAGGCTCGCTGCCCTGCATCAGCTGTTTCGACAACAGCGCTATTATCATTGAGGGCGGCGGCAACAGCTTCGTCCCCAGCAGATGGCTGAGCCAAATCTGCTTCTTGCGTTAGCTCTGTCTCAGCTTTGTTGGACGCATGGTCCTGCGCTTCCGAATCTGACATTTATATCCAATCAATCAAAGGTGAGACTGCCACTTTACAGAGACAGCAAATTATGCCATTTGACACTTTTTTCAACCACACACAGAGCGTTCTGCTTTTCACTGTCCATTATCAATTAACCGCAAACAACTCGAGATGTGACCACAAAACATTAGCAAAAGTGTTATGTTTTACTGCAAAGCGTACTGCTTTATAAGCCGTCCGCCCACCTCGACCACAGGTGCATCCAAGACCACATTGAGCACAGGAGCCGCCTGCAGAACCCTGTCATAACTTACCTTAGCGACAATCTCACTAAGCGCGCTGCAATTAGTTCATCCACCAACAATGGGCCATTAGCTACAGCGCATGCAACCTAACGGAAAGCACCAACATCACGCAAGGCATATTTCACCGACCCGCCATCTGTTACATTCATTCATCAGTGTTCTATATTTCACACGGCTTTTCCACGCTCTCACCGCGAAAACTCCCCTCACCTTTTTATCCACCCACCAAGCCAATGACACCAGACAGTTCACAGCCCAAACAATAAACAGTACATTCTCAACATTACAGTAAACTGAGAATATATTATCTCCCCAGCGATCCCTCATTAGACTCATAGGAATCGGAGGCCACAATGTTCGAAGAATGCATGGGCAGAGAGCAGGCGCAAACAAGCAATGATCCGCATATTAAACGTGGCATTGAGCTGTGGCTCAAGCGCGTTGATTTATTTTATCAAGAATTTGGTGGCGGTGTCGATGTGGAAGTCATTGACGACATGCTCCTCCTCACTGAAAACAGCGTCGACTATCTCTACCATGATTTTACCGCATTAAATAGAACCTATGTGCCTGGATCACGGCCAGAACTAGAAAAAGTTTTAAGTCAAATAATCCATAAAGACATGAGCTGCTTCGAAAAAGTTCTCGCTATTATGCGCCGAGTGCGCGATAACCAAGATCACGGCCTCGCTTCACCGCGTATTTTTTACGGCGGCAGTGAAGAGGACTTACTTAAGCGCGGGGCTGTTATGTGCAACGAAGTCTCACGTTTATGCGCTTGTCTCTGTCAGATTGCAGGCATCCCTGCACGTCTCTTCTGTAGTCATATTAGTGGTCATATGATGAACGAAGTATACGTTGATGGAAAATGGATTTTCCTCGATGCCATGAAAGGCCTTCTGCCACTTGGCAGCGATGGCCACGGTCTCAGTGCCTGGGAAATCCACCTCCACCCTGACCTACTGTGCCGGCAAGAACAAGCCGTCTTTACCGAACTGAGAACACCCGAAAAACCCTTATGCACAGATGACAGCGATGAGTGCCTATTAGAGAAATCTTTCATTCTCTGTCGTACCCGCGATTGCTACTTCCATAAACGTGAAGCTATCGCCATAGGTAATTACTATGTCGCTGATTACGATTCATACACCTATCCATGGGCCGCAAGTCGTCCTCCGACTGATGCTCTATTAAGCAATGTTCGCGAAGAACACTTAAACCGACAGGCAATGGGCTGGCCCGATCATTATTTCAATAAAGATCTTTTTAATGAACGCGTTTATCCAATCAAAGACCATTGCAGACAGCAATAGCAATGTAGAAGCACGAACAGCGGACAACAAAAAAGGCGGAGCATAAGCTCCGCCTTTTTTTAAATTAATAGTTCGCTGACATTAAACGAGTTCGAATAACGCGATCGTACCTTTGTCACCCATACGAAAACCAGCGCGCAAGATGCGTGTGTAGCCACCTGGACGCTCAGTGTATTTAGGAGCAACATCGTTGATCAACTGTTTAACAACTTCAGTGCGATGTAATTTTTTAAGTAATTCGCGGCGATAGTGCAGTTTCTTGCTATCGTCTTCTGCAGCAATGGCCTTCTTAGCGATCGTAATGCATTTTTCCGCCAAACGACGTGCTTCTTTTGCTTTAGGCACGGTGGTTTTGATACGACCATGCTCGAACAATGAAGAAACGAGGTTACGAAGCAAAGCTTCACGGTGTGCACTGGTGCGACCCAGTTTGCGATGATCTACCTTATGTCGCATGTAATTCTCCTTTAAGAGTAAGGGCGTTTAACCAAGCAGCCGTTTTAAGGTACTGCCTGTTTGCACGTATTAAGCGCCCGAGTGAATAGCAATATTAATTAAAATTGGTGCTTACGCGCCAACCTCTTCGTTAACCAATTTAAGACCAAAGCTCAGGCCGAAATCAGCTAAACGTTTCTTGATTTCTTTCGCAGATACTTTGCCAAGATTGCTCAGAGCGACTGCTTCTGCTTCGTCCATTTGTACTAATTCAGCAATGGTTTTGATGTTGTTAACGCGCAATGCATTTTCACTACGAACAGACAACTCAAGGATGCTGATAGGTTTGTCCATGAAACGACTCTTCTCAGCGTCGCCCTCAACGGATAAACCGCTGCCTGCTGCGCCTTCAATTTCACGGCCAATTTCAAAGTATTTAACAAATGGATTCAAATGCTTGCGCAAGATGTTCGTGGCTTCAACCAAAGCGAGCTCTGGGCTGATGCTACCATCACTCCACACTTCCAACTCAAGACGCTCAAAGTCAGTGCGCTTGCCCAAACGAGCCACATTGGTGTCGAATGAACAACGAACAACAGGCGAGTAGATACTGTCGATTGCGATAGTACCAACTGGGCTTTCTTCGATGTTTTGCTGATTCGCAGGAACGAATCCACGGCCAGAACCAATTTCCATTTCAAGTACGAAACGAACTTCTTTAGTGAGCGTACAGATAGTGAGATCAGGGTTAATAATCTCAACATCTTGATGCGGCGTAATATCAGCAGCAGTAACAGGACCAGTCGTTGATTTCTCTAAACGAATAACCACATCTTCGTCACTGTGCAAACGCAAGCGCAAGCGCTTAATGTTCAAAATGATATGCGTGACATCTTCAAGAACGCCATCAAGGCTGGTGAATTCATTGTTCGCGCCGTCGATACGAATAGCGCGCACAGCAGCACCTTGGATACTGCTCAACAATACACGACGCAAACCATTACCGATGGTCGTTGCAAAACCACGTTCGAATGGCTCTGCCATGAACTTCGCATAGGTAGACGTAGCGCTTGCCTCGTCTTTTTCTACTTTAGTTGGTAATTCAAAACCACGCCAACGAATGCGCATATAAATCTCCTGAAGCAGCTAATGCTGAATGGATAGAACGAAGGTTTAAATAAGAGTTATAACAATGTAGCTAGGTAAAACTCGATTGTCTAAACGCGACGCTTCTTACGAGGGCGGCAGCCATTATGTGGCAATGGCGTAACGTCGATGATAGCACGAACGTTGATACCGTTGCCAGCCAAAGCGCGGATAGCACTTTCACGACCAGCGCCAGGACCTTTAACGCGAACTTCGCATTCTTTAAGGCCAGCTTTGCTTGCTTTTTCAACGCAGCGTTCCATCGCTAACTGAGCAGCGTAAGGAGTGCTCTTGCGGCTACCTTTGTAGCCAACAGCTCCAGCGCTTTCCCAGCACAGAACGTCACCACGGTCATCAGCAATGCTGATGATCGTGTTATTAAAGTTAGAATTGATG
Source organism: uncultured bacterium (assembly GCA_965366325.1). Classification (GTDB taxonomy): domain Bacteria; phylum Planctomycetota; class UBA11346; order UBA11346; family UBA11346; genus JANQLF01. The sequence continues at coordinate 1,305 of CBDUFM010000114.1, read as the reverse complement.
CACACGATACCGCTGCGCACATTCTTTTTGACTTTTTTCTTCTTATAGGTTGCCATTGCGTGCTACCCTTTATTTCTTAGCTATTTTTTTGTTAGCGACGGTTTTCTTGCGACCCTTACGCGTGCGCGAGTTAGTCTTGGTACGTTGACCACGACATGGCAAGCTACGAGCGTGACGGTGACCGCGATAGCATCCGATTTCTTTAAATCGGGCTACATTGGCCTGAACTTCTCTACGCAAGTTACCTTCAACGATAAAGTTACTATCGATGAAAGAAGCGAGATGAGAAATTTCCTCTTCACTCAATTCAAAAGCGCGCTTATTTACGTCGATGCCGCATTTTTCGCAGATCAATTGAGCGCGGGTCAAACCGACGCCGTAAAGATAGCACAAAGAGTACGGTATCTTCTTGTTGTTAGGTACATCAACACCGAGAATACGTGGCATATTTCTTCCTTTAGCCCTGGCGTTGCTTATGCTTAGGGTTTGTACAGATGATACGGATACAGCCTTTTCGCTTGATTACTTTGCAGTGTTCACAACGACGGCGTACAGACGCGAGTACTTTCATGAATCAGTCCTTACGCTTCCCGATAAACGATACGACCACGGGTCAGGTCGTAGGGTGACATTTCCACCGTGACGGTATCGCCAGGGAGGATACGGATGTAGTGCTGGCGCATTTTACCCGAAATATGCGCCAATATTTCATGCCCGTTTTCTAGCTCGACTTTAAATCGTGCATTAGGCAGTTTTTCTTTAACTTTTGCTTCCAAACGGATCGCTTCTTCTTTAGCCATGGTATCTTCTCTTCCTCTAGAACCGCTTATTACCGCGTTTGCCAGCAGGAGCAGGAGCGCCACCCATTGGGGATTGGCCACCGGCCATGTACTGATTAGCCATCAAGAACGATGCAACTTTTTGAATGATATCCAAAGTAACACCAACCACGATTAAGAGGCCGACGCCACCAAGCAATACCTGTCCAGATTGACCTTGTAATTTCAATGGTGCGCTGAGTAGATCTGGCATTAAAGCAATCAATGCGAGAGCAAAGGCACCAACAAAAGTCAGACGGTTGCGGCGATGTTCGATGTGTTCTACCGTTTTACGACCTGGCTTCACGCCGCGGATAAAGAAACCCGCCTGCTTAAAGTGGTTAGCCATTTCGTTCAAATCTTGTGTAATAGAAATATAAAAATAGGTAAAGAAGATGATCAATGCTGCGAATAAGTAACGGTAACCAGGTGTTCCGTAGGCAAACATGTCGCCCATAACCCAACCAGTAACCAAACCGATAACGAC
>CBDUFM010000113.1:0-7298 GCA_965366325.1 uncultured bacterium | reverse complement strand
TGCCCAACCTGGCATGCCACGTCGCTTCACGGTCAGCGACACGCCCGCTGCATTCCTTTGCCATAGAATCTGGCAAGGGAATGGCAGCAAAAGATGACGCAATTCAATCTGCAGCGTATCAGCATCTACCCACGCAACACGTGCAGCGACGCTACCTTCGTCGCCAAGTAAAAAGGAACTACGATTCGTAACCCAAGCATTGATGCCAGCGACAATACTATAGCTGTGACCAGCTTGGGTCAGTGATATGTGCATCGACTCATCCGTGCACTGCAATGTGCATGCAGTGATGCCATGCCCTTCTAATGGATCGCCCTCGCTTTGCTGTTCTACAGCCCACGACGCATTTATGCTATAGGAAGCCATGGAGGCATCTAATGCAGCTACACTGAGCCCCTGCTGCGGCGCTTTGCGTTCTTCCAGCAGCTGCTCACCCATGGCCGGTAACAGATGCTCCCACAGTAAATCTAAAATTTCCGGCATCCGACTATTTTCGACACCCGAATGACAGGCAAATACAGCATCATGCTCAGGGAAAACGACAATATACTGGCCAAATGCACCATCACCGCGATAGACGCCATGACGACAACGCCAAAACTGATACCCATACCCCTGATCCCAATCGGTCATACTGCCATCGGGCGCCATCACTGATTCAACTTGTTTCTTCGTTGCTGCCTCAACCCATGCCTCAGACAGTAATTGTTCGCCCTGCCAATTTCCTTTCTGTAAATATAAAGTACCCAAACGTAAAATATCTTCTGTTTTTAAATGCAAGCCATAAGCGCCATTGTAGACTTGCTGCGGGCTATGTTGCCAACTATATGCGCCGATACCAATTTTACTAAAAATATGTTCCTGTAATAATGCAGGGACGGTTTTGCTACTTACCTGCTGTACGATCGCACAAATTAAATAGGACGCCCCACCATTATAAGCAAACTTAGTACCCGGTGCCGCAACACAGGGCACCTGTAATACGCCGCGTGTCCAATCATCTGCATCAATTGCTCGACCACGACCCAAGGCATCGCCATCATGACCAGAATTCATAGTGAGAATATCATGGACCCGCATCTGCGACCAAAACGCATCAACTTCAGCCGGACGCTGCTCAGGAAAAAAATCCACGACCAGATCATCGACAGAAAGCAGACCCTGATCTACACATAAACCCATAGCGGTCGCGGCAAAACTTTTAGTCAACGAATTTAATTGGTGAATTTCATCAGCCGCATAGGGCTCCGCCCACGTCTCAGCGATAACATGACCATGGCGCTGCAGCATCATCCCATGCATCTCTAGGCCACGCTCATGCAAAGCCTTCAGAAAATTATCAATCCCAGCTACAGCAACGCCCTGCTCGCCTGGTGTACTCCGTGGAAACGCATTTCTGTCCGTCATTACAACAACTCCATACCCATATCTCGGTAGGCAGCGTTATACCTACTGAAAGGCCTAATGTAAGTCGCCAAAAAACGAGATCAATTAGGACAAAAGCCATCATGAACAGACATGTCCTACTGCATCGCCATCACGAACAGCCACAGCCACCTACAGGATTATTCACATGCTAGACCAATAGCAGAGAGCTGGGATAAATGCTCCAACCCCGCTTAGTCTCCCTCATCCGCTGGGCCGCATTGCTTGAAACTTTCCAATAGCTGTAAGATAAAACTCTTATAGTGAATGCCCGAGACTAAAACATATTTTTTACTAATCTTTTTATAAAACAGCAGCGCAACAATAAGGCCCAGCACAATCAGAACCATACCAATACTGAGCGAGAAGACCATGACAGCCATACCAAGGACTAGTGGCGTGGCAAATAATGGCACCTGAAACTGTTCGTTGGCACGGACATGTAGCCATTTACTAAAATAGTCTTTGGGCTGGTTGAGAATGTAGGAACCTTTTTTGCTTAAATTATGAAACCCTGCGAGTTTTTGCAGAAACCCGTCAGCTTTGTAATAAACCAAACGTATCTCATGGCCCGGACGCAGGCCAATGCTGGCATTCGACAAGCGAAACTGCAACAGGCCATCACTCGTTTTCAGTACGACATGCCTAGGTGGCTTCTTTTTCTTTGTTTCGCCTTCGGCAGGCGCTTGATCCACGACACTTTGCACAGTCCCTTCGACTATCGTTAGGTGGACGGGAATAATGCCACGATTGCTAGAGCGTAGTTCCAATTGAATAGTCATAGAACCCAGAGCTTAGCACTGAATAGCTGCGTAGATAATCAATTAACTTATTACAGGCACCATCTAGCGATACAGTAATGCAACTGATCTACTGGCCAGCCCAGCTTGCCCCTATGCCCACTGCTGCTGGTGCTATTAAATAAGAAACGACTTGTTAAATAATACCTATTTACTTAAGAATTTCGTGACTTTCGAACCCAGTTTTAAGAACTGCTTGAGACCCGCTTGCGGTAATTTTGAGACACTGTTGTACCAGGTAGACATCGTGTTAAAGAAGTCAGACATCGACTCTAAACGCTTCAGTGTATGCGCCTCTGACTTGCCGGCTGCCTTTGCCTCAGCAATGCACTCATTGAGCATCTGGATGGTCGGATCAATTTCCCGTTTCTTACGCTCGTCTAAAACGCGACGAAACATATCCCATACATCCTCTATCGATTCAAAGTGATCACGGCGATCACCCATCTCATGCACCATACGCACCACACCCCAACCCTGCAATTCGCGTAGGCAATTGGAGACGTTAGATCGGGCAATTCCTAAGGTTTCTTGAATGGCCTCGGCATGCATGGCCTTATCACTTAAAAACAACAGCGCGTGAATCTGAGCCATCGTGCGGTTTATCCCCCACTTGTTACCCATCTCGCCCCAATGGAGGACAAATTTACGTTGTACGGCGCTTAGCTCAGTCATTCTGCGATTACTTGTATTTCTGTCATAAGAGAAATCAAGGGTAGACCTAGGCACAAGCTCAGCACATGCAGATCAATCATCATCTTCATCATGCAAGACCTGATCAATCACGATACAGGCACAAAGAATAGAGACCGCATCTTCGCCGTCATCGATATCAATGCCATAACTATCAGTCCACGACCAAGCACGTTTACTAATACGTGCAACTGTGCGCCCGCTACGCTCAAAATTAAACTCATGTTCCCAAAACGAACCGGTAATCGTATAATCATTGGGACCCGGCACATCTAAGGTAAACTTTGATTTAAACCAACTAAATTCCTTTACCACTTCGGCAAACATCTGACCGTTAATTATAATTTGATAACGCGGTTTAAAAGAAAACAACGTTTGTTTAATGCGAGCTACCTCAGCACCACTGCTATCATGCATGCTTAGATCCTTACCCCATGAAAACACCTTGCCCTTAACCGTATAAGCCTCTCTTTCATCTCGGTCCAATATGGCAAAGCTATTGCCCCATGACCAAAATTTTTCTTTTATTTTAAATAACACGTAGACTCCTTCGACAAGATTACTGAGCATATACTCAAGCTGTAGATATGATAGACACGTCGCTCACTCAACTGCCTACATGGATTACTCACACAGACACCTATATCAATAACAGGGCCGCAGACAAAGGACTCTTTACTTGCAAATACCGCACCGATGCGATACACTGCAGTGCTGGAGTCTAGCATGGATCTCTGCCTCAACTGCGGCTATAAATTCTCGGTGATGGAGCTCAAGATTGCATCCACCTGCCCCATGTGCGGCAAGGAAACGCGGCGTCATGAAAAGAAACGCGAAGCCGAAGGGAGCGATATTGGCACCGGTCGTATAACCCGTAAAAGTGGCGAAGGCACTGACGCCCATGTTGCCGCCCTCGCCAAAGAAGCGGTTATGATGTCACCATTTGCCAGCTTCATTTCGCCCAGTCTTATTAAAAGTTTATTCGGCCTCAGTGTCGTAAGCTGTTTATGTACATATGTAGGCATCGTTGCATTTATGTATATGCAATACGGTCTTTATTATGGCATTGCAGCTGCCGCTGTTTTCATTACACCAGTTATCTTTTTCATCTTATGCATTCGCTTGTTTCTGGAAACGATAATAACAATCTTTTCAGTACGCGATGTATTGACCGAAATGAATACCAGTAAACGAAAACGCAGTACTGGTATTTAACGGAACACGCTTAGTGAACCCATAGCACAGCCCCGAGGAATACCTATGCGCAGCTCACTCTTTATCGCCTGCCTTTGCCTAGCACTGTGCATGGCAGATCTGCGCAGTGCCGAAGCGCTTAAAATTGTTTGTATTGGCGATTCCATTACACAGGGCCGCGGTGGCGACAAAGCAGAAATGAGCTACCGTTACCCTTTATGGAAACTACTCATCGACCATAATATTCAACATCAATTTGTCGGCTCCCACGCCGTTGGCTTTGAAAGCACCCCGATCTATCCTGACTACAAGGGCCAACGCTTTCCCAATGAAAATGAAGGACACTGGGGCTGGACCACCGAAGCCGTAGCCGAAAAACTACCTGGCTGGATAAAAGCCTATGACATGGACGTTGCGCTCATTCTGCTCGGGGCAAATGATGCGCGCGTTGATAAAAAAGCTGGCTTATCATTCAATGAATGTGCGGCAAAAACCACTATAGAATACAAGGGCATACTCGATCTGTTACGCAAGAAAAACCCACAGGTAAAAATCGTCATTGGTGAAGTCATGCACGCGTGGGAGCCCTTTCCGCAGATCAATGCTGCACTCAACGCATTAGCGCTGGCAGAAAGCAGCGAGGCCTCACCGATCGTCGTTGCCAAATTAGGCACAAATTGGATTAGCGATCCCAAACACCCACACAGTGATACCATCGATTGGGTGCACACCGCTCCAAGTGGCGACAAGAAAATGGCCGATCAATTCTGGCTGGTACTTGAACCGCTGTTAAAACCATAAGCAAAGAACAGCAATCAGCATTAGGCAATTAAAAAAGGAGCGCTTAGCAAATTGCCGCGCTCCTTTTTCATGACAAAATATGTCAGTGTTTATTACGGGCTTGTAAAAAGCTCTGCAAATAAATTGTTCATTAATTGATAGGAACGCTTACAGGCACGTTCATCGTAATGACTTCTACCGACAGCAGCCGCATCTGGATTGGTAAAGCTGTGTACAGCACCGCCAAATGCATGAAATTGATAATCCACTGCCGAAGCTTCCATTTCTTGTAGGAAGGCAGCCACTTGTTCGGGCGGCACAACTGGGTCAACCGCTCCGTGCAAAACAAGAACTTTGGCTTTAATCTGTTGCGCATCAGCCGCGTCAGGCGTATTAAGATTACCGTGAAAGCTCACCACCGCAGCCAGGTCAGCACCACTACGCGCCAGTTCTAAAACACAGCCACCACCAAAGCAAAACCCGATCGCTGCAATTTGCTGAGGATTAATCGGCAGGCTCGCGGCTTGAGATTTTAACAAGGATAAGTGATGATTCATACGCTTGCGCATTAAGGGTATATCTGCGCGCACTGCGCCAGCTGCCTTGCCGGCCTCTCCACTATTCTGAGGACGTATATCGGCACCATACATGTCGGCCATGTATACGACATAACCAAAGCCAGCAATTAGCTTAGCTTTTTCCAGAGAACTCGCAGTAGGGCCCATCCAATTGGGGATCATCAATAATGCCGGACGCTTTTCATCGGTGGCATCATCATAGACAATCGTTCCTGCGAAGGAGCTTCCGTCTATTTGCGTGGTCATTGCTACTTCTTGCATCGCTGCTCCTAATTGACAAGCACACAGCATAAACGTGCACAACAAGATGCTGGTAATCGAATTCATAATAACTCCCTTTTGTTGGAATTGAATATATCTAACGCAATTTACTGACTGCGTCCTTGCTTAATGTAGACAGACGTTGCTTTTGCTGACCGGTTTCATCAAAATTACTGGGTGCCAACCATGCCTGATACGCCGCTCGCAATGCCGGCCACTCCTTATCAATAATCGCATACCACGCCGTGTCGCGGTTTCGTCCCTTATACACCAGTGCCTGACGGAAGGTCCCCTCATAGGCAAAACCCAGTCGCCGAGCAGCTGACTGTGATGCTGCGTTACAGGCATCACATTTCCATTCATAGCGCCGGTAGCCCAGCTCAAAGGCGTGGGCCATCAACAGATACATCGATTCACTCGCAACTGGCGTTTGTTGGAGTGCGGGACTAAAACAAATATGGCCAACTTCGATACTGCCTGCTTGTGCAGCGATGCGCAAATAAGCGGCCTGACCTAAGACCTTAGCCGACTTCTTGTCAATAATCGCATAAAAAATAGTATCCGCACTTGCAAGCAGATCCTGCATACAGGAGCGATACGCCGTTTCATCAGCAAACGGCCCATAACCCATATAGGTCCATAATTCATCATGATCCACAAAGTGACTATACAATTCGGATGCATGCTGCTCGACAAGATAAGCATCTAAGCGACAATACTGACCGTCCAATGTTCGCCCATCCGGCAATTGTGCCGCCTGCCAATCTGGCAACGCTGCGCCAACATCTTGCTGAAACTCATTGAGTGGCATAGCGCACTCCTTTTCAGCACGTTAATCAGACAGTTACAGCTAGCAATCACGTGCATGGGTACAAGATCATAGGCGTCTCTACAGGAGCACTGCACATGACACAACAAGCCTTTCTCAATGCCCTTTGTACATTACTACCAGCTTTTCAAACACATTGGGAAGATGAGGATAATTACTACGTCAGTGATCGTGGCGAATTTAACTGTCACAATGTCTGCAGTGCACTCGCTCATTTTTATATAGATCATGGCCAGAACCTTGATGATAGCGTGCAAACAGCCTTATTCACACTCTTAGAAAACGAAATTATTCATGCTGTCGCGGAAGCAAAAAATGATGACGGTATTGATGGCAATGAATTATTCACCGCCATTAGTCAAACATTTATTCCGGCCATTGCTCAAACCGAGGCCGGTGCTCATGCTGCCAATTATATGCAGGCAGAATGCCTCGCCCTACATCTCGGGGCACAAGAACCTTAGCATTGGCTTACAGAGACTATGACCGATCAGCATCAAAAAAGCACCCTCCTGTTTACGATGACGCTATTCTTGGTCCTCTGTGGTCTGGGGATTGCTGGATATCTCAGCTACAGAGAGTACGGGCTTATTCGCCAAGAGCTTAAGCTGAACCAAGAAATCACGCTCATGGAATACGAGCTTCAAAAAAAACAGCTTATCATTCTCCAGGCTAAAGAACAGCAACGCGAGGAGATGATGAGCCTAGCCAACGAACAAGTTGCCCTCAAAGAATTAC
>CBDUFM010000112.1:0-7300 GCA_965366325.1 uncultured bacterium | reverse complement strand
TCATCGTCTTTCTGGTCATCAAAAATGACACGCGCTTGGTAACAGTCAGCACGCCAAGACACACTAAAATCTTTGCCCGATGCAGCATTGCGCAGTGGTGATGGATCATGAATACGGGCGAGAAAATAAATACCCTTTTCATTCCACATCATATGCGTCCACACGCTATAGCGCTCGACGATGGTTGGATCGTTATAACTCCAGACTCCAGCCGAGAGATCCCAGTCGGCATCACTACCATCTACCACCACGGGCCCAGGTGCAGGTACCACATTAACCATTTCATTAAAAGACATGGTGCGATCATCAGCGGCCACATACTGCATCAAAAAGGACGCGGCCAGTAAGAAATAGCTAAGGGACATACGCATGTGATAAATCTCCGGAGTCTACTTGATAACGTTGTAATATACTTTTGTGACAGTTAAAGTAAAGCAGTTTACTGAACCTCGCCTAAGACACATCCACACAGCAACTTAGCGCTCATTCCCCGCAGCAGACACTTTTGGCTAGCTTATAGTTACTAATAAATGGCCATAGATAGTCCACAGCTATATGCGCAGCGTGTATCATACCTGCATCCACCAACATGCCATAAAACACCGAGTTTCCTTGACAGCATCGCGTCCGTTGTCTAGTATACTTTTTCTTGTTCGTTTATATATCAACAGGCGGACCCGCTCGTCATCGCTACCACAGAGAAACAACATAAAGGAATGCAGCATGCCCAGACTCAGCACCCTCTTCCTGCTACTCAGCCTCAGCATCCTAGGCCACACAGCCGATGGTTGGCAATACGCAGTACCCGCAACTGCCTACCAAGGACATCCATGCAAGTTTCACCTCTGGATGCCCGATAAACAGAAACCCGTGCGCGCTGCATTTATTTTTGTACCACATGGCAGCTATGGCGGCTATTCTATTAGTGAGCACCTGCGCAATCTCGCACGCTCATTGGATTGCGCCATTATCCTGTCCGACAAAGGACTCTGCAGTGATGACGGCGATCCCAAACGCGTTCTCGATTCCCTGAACGCCCTAGCCAAAGTTAGCGGTCACCCAGAAATTGCTAATATTCCGCTGTTTGTCTTTGGCCATTCAAATTCCACACAGACCATGGGTGAATTCGCTCACCAAGTTCCCGAGCGTATCGTGGCTTGGGTTGCAATGAAATCGGCCTTTGGTGGACAGTTTGAATACCCTGAATTAGCAAAAATTCCCGGCATGGTCGTCTGCGGTGAAAATGATCATAGTTATTTTCAGGATCAATTAGCGACGGTCAAACGGATGCGCCGTGAGCACCATGCATTGGTCCACATTATCGTTGAATCAGAAGGCCCACACTGGCCCGTTGAAAGCACCTTTGCAATTCAAGGCAGCTTCCTCCGTCACGCATTTTATCGCCGCGTTCCCTTCAATGCAGATGCCACCTTAGAACCACCACAGTTACTCAGCATTGATGAGCGCAGCGGTTGCTTGGGACAAAATCTCGAAGGCACTCGCGTCTTGAAAGTCGAGAATGGAAACCGCTCATACGTATGGGACCGAGCCGTCACGGTGAAAACGGTTTTAGAATATGCAGCCTTCGATGATTATCCCGGTGACGCCGCTGAGGCATCCTGGCTCCTATCCCCAGGTTACGCCCAACACTGGCAAGACTACTGTGCCAGCCTCTCAACACGTCATTGCAATAATGTTGCTCCAGCGCTCATTGCGGCATGGAAAGCCAGCCGCGAAGTTCATGCAGACAACGGCCTCAGCTCAGACATCCTACCGGATATATCTCAACAATTACGCACAGCAAAAAGCTATAAAAGTGCGTTTAAAAGCCTACGGAAAATTGCCGCTGACACCGAAAAAGAAAGCGAATCCGCCGAAGCTGAACGTCTCTTAATGCGCCTCGAAGAGATGGCTACCGAACGTTTGCTCCAGGCCCAACGCCTCGAAGACTCTAACATGGCAACTGCCATAAGCGCCTACCAACGCGTAATAAAACGCTTTAGCGGTAGTAGTAAAGCTGATGAAGCCAAAGCACGACTGTCTTCTAAAGAATTCCGTAACAAAGTTGCACTACATAAGCAATTAGCACACATGCACCACCTTACAGAAAATATGAAAGCAGTGGGAACTCCGATAGTAACCGATCAAGCCTTTGTTAAAGCCAATAGCGCAGCGCTCAAACAGCTCCAATCCATTGGCAACAAACTCATCTCCTCAAACGAAAGTGCTTGCGCCAAAGAGGCTCAGTCAATTCTGGAGCGCTATGGAATTCCCATTCGCCACTAAGTAACACAAACACTGATTCTAGGAAAATACCCAGCGCATGACGCTGGGTATTTTATTTTTCTCGCTAAGGTCACAGCCGTATTAACCAGCAGGTTCAATCTCCAACATTTTTTGCAATAAGTGCAGTTGGTAAACTTTAAAAACATCAAAATCATGCATATACATAAATATGACTGAAACACAGAAATACACACCCAATCAACAACATCATCACCTGGATACCACACCGAAAGAGGATGCTTGTTAAATGTTGCCGCTGCGGCCGAGGACCAAACAAAAATTACATTATTGACATTCTGTTGGCGCAAGACCAAGGGCTCCACTTTACTGCGAAACAGATAACCGGGACAGCTATAAACCCATGCTACATACACGAGCACAGCACATACAATCGACGCACATAATAAAGACTTTAATAAACGTATACTTTTTCATACAAGTGAATGTAATAATTATTCTGCCCGCTCAATTTCTAAGATCTTGGCAATGAGATGTATTTTATACACATCAATATCCTCTACCTTACGCATTAATTGGTACGCTAGTTCCAAGCTCTGTAGAGCACCAGCATCGCCAGACAATTTCATTCGTATAAATTCACCAATTTTTTCTAAATATGGCTCAGTTCTCTCTGATGCCTGAAAAGCCATGCCAGCGTCTACATAGGTATAGCGCGGGTTGCCTTTAATACGTGCAATATGCGCACGCAATGGGGCATCGTCTCCACTGGAGCGATACAAGAGATACGGCTTTATGATATCGACTATAAAACTAAAGCGATGATGCACCCCAGACTTTTGAGAATGCAGCTCAAGTACCTTGCAAGCCTGTGCTAGCGCCTGCGCATCTAAGATATTTTTAGGTTTAAGAAAAGATGCCGCACAAAAACTCGTTTGGTAGACATCTGCATAAGCAAGGATCATATCATATTGCTGACTATTCAACATCTCATCGAAGACTCTAAAATCGATAACCTTACGCTGCTTATCCTTCAGCAGCGCATGCAAGTCTTCCCAACGCTTCAATTTAGCCAATGCTAACAGCTCATGTTCATCACATTCTAGTAATCCCGTCCAGTCTTCTCGCGCCTTCAAAAGATGCCCTTTAACTCGTTCATCTTTAGCAGCAATAGCCTCAATTTCTTCTTCTAAACCTAAGGCTAGATAACTCTCCACGACTCTCGGTAATTGTGGTGGCAATTCATCGACAATACGCTGATGGTCCTTTTTCCGGATCAAGGCTAAGCGATAAGACTGCGTAATGAATGGATAGTCTGCAATGACGCTATCATAGTCCTTCATAACCAGCATAGATTCGGTTGCCTTAAATGGGGTTAACCATCCGTAATTATAGGCCACTTCCTCTTCATAGCCCAAGCTATGTAATTCACGCGCCAAATCCTCATAGTCTAAAATAGTTATCCTATCCAGTCCAAAACGCTTAAATAATACCGCTGCCTTATGGAATTCAGCACGTATAAATTCTGGATCTAAATTATTTGCTTCATCACGAGCATTCATAACACTCGCCCTAAAGGTAAAATACATAGACAGCACCTGACGGCGCAAGGACGTATCAAATGAGTCGCTTAGCTCAAAGCGCTCAATCAGTGCCTCGACATGTTTCTCATGCTTCAAATTCCCCAACATATAACGCAACATCTGTGAACGTGATAAATTTCGTAAATATTCATCCTCACTGCGATCTTCTAAAAGACGCAGGCGCGCAAGAGCTTCCTGTGGCTTACCTTGCTCGAATAAAGCTGCCGCCATGCCAAAGGATGACTGCAATTTCATTTCACTGTCATTTAAATAGCGGTCGGTCCGCTCGTATATTTTATACGCATCCTCATAGTAACCTTCACTAAAGAAACTATTGGCCACCTCAATCGCACGCACTTTTTCTGGCAACGGCTGACGACGCACATGCAGGTTATCCACCACAACATTAATATGGGCAATTTCTATACCAAAATGCTGATTATGCTTGCCTGCTAACGGCGTCACATCAAATACCGACAGCACCATGACATCATCGATAAATAAACGAATGTAATTATTCTCGCGCTGGATGCAAAAGTGATACGCCACACCCCTACGCAGTGGCTCTGCTAGATATGTTTGCTCAAGTACCTTTAAACGTCGCGTACAGGTGACCGTATTATTGCTGCCGTAGCCACCAACGTGAAAAGTATAACCGTTAAAGCGGTCATCACCGGCAATAAAACAGTTGATATTACCTGCTGTCTCGCGGGCATCCCCCTCTACCGTCACATCCCAAGACAACTCGACGTTCCCAGGCTCTTCCTCGCGGTAGATCATGTTAAGGCAACCCATACCGAGCTGGCTCACATTATGATTAAAATGAATAGCACCCGCTTCTATGGTCGCTGGATATCTATCCGATCCCAGCTTCAATTCCTCTGCCGTTTCATTAAACCAACGATGAAAATAGGTGAATTTCCACTTCGCATCAAATTCAGCCAGCTTCAAATTGTTAACATCTTCGCGGTAAACGTCCTGCCATTGATATTGACTACGCCTGCGCTCCTCGACATACATAAGCACCAAGGCAAAACAGGCTAAAATCCCTGCAAAACCGACCCAAAACACCTTTGTATTGCGCACGTACCAACGCTTAAGCAGGTGCAGAAAAGTGTCTCTATAGGCAGCAACAGAAAGACCTTCCTGATACTTACGCAGGTCGGACGCCACATCTTGTGAAGACGCATAACGGTCCTCAACGCGTGCACTCATACACTTTTCGGCGATTGCCAACAAAGGCCCCGGTATCGCATGCAACTCCTCACGCGTCGGGTGATCATAATCACCAACGCGTTTGCGCTTCCAAAATTCGTCAAGGTTATCAGCCCATAACGGATAACGCAGGGTTAATAGGTGAAAAAGCGTTGCACCAATATTATAAATGTCGGTCGCTTCGTCTGATGACTCACGCCGCGCCTGCTCCGGAGCCATATACAAGGGCGTCCCTAAAATACGCGCCTTGCCATTTTCACGGTCTTCAGTGGTTATTGCCGTACCCCAATCAATCAGTGAAATATCACCAAAAGACCCAAGGATTATATTTGCCGGTTTAATATCCTGATGCACCACACCTTGATTATGTGAATAGGCCACAGCATCGCAGACCTTAATGATAATCTCAGAACGCTCGTAGAATGACGCTATACGCTGATGGACCGTACCTGACTTCCTCGATTCCTCTATCGCCTCCTCCATGCTAATGCCGTCGGCCTTACGCATGGTAAAATACGGCAAGCCACCACTGGAAATATCCAAATCAAATATAGGCAAGATATTAGGGTGGCTTAATGAGCCCGATATCTGCGCCTCGCGCATAAACTTACGCTCTTGCTCTGGCGTATCCATTTTCTTGGGGTGTGGAAATTTAACCGCAACCATACGCTTAAAATTGTTGTCAAAAGCCTCAAAAACCTGCCCCTGTCCACCAGCACCAATTGATGATAAAATATCATAACGACTTGGCAGTGACTCCTCAAAGGCACCCTCGAGATCAACATCATCATTATCAGAAATAATATTAAAATCATTTCTATCACCGGTCTCATTGGCCCGCATTTTAGCAGTTAAAATATTATGTGCTAATTCTAAGCGATCATCATCAAGTGTATCAGCCAATTCACCGACGGTTTTTAAAACACCTGCCGCGTCAAACTGCTCTTCGTCCAAAGTTTTATTGCAAGCACGGGCGATATCATCAGGACTTGGGTCACCATCAGTTTCAGAATCAGCGGGTGCCTCTGCAGGAATCGGATCATCAATGGTTTCCGCCAAATCATCAGGTGAATACGCATCGGTGCTCTTACCGAGTTCTTCGTCATTCTGATTATCACTTGCCATAATTCATGCCCATAAGTAACGCTAAAATTCTTGGCATTTTTCTCGGTCCTTATTAGCACTAAGGGCCCAGACGGCTGCAAAACCGAACAGGATTAGGTTACGGAAATCTGCCGCTCTGCAATGCCAAATAATGGTCATTGTAACCGCACTATTTGTATATAAAACACTGCCTATGGACTCATTTTCCTGTCCACAATGCGACAAAAAATTCCCCCTCCTACCGACCCTCCTCAACCGTAAGGTTCGGTGTAATCTATGTAAATGCGTTTTTCAACTCAACAGCTCAAAAATGGCTGTTCTTGTCAAAGAAGCGCCTCAAGACAAGCCTAAAAGCAGCTCAGGAAATAGTGACGTAAAAAAACTAGCCGAGCGTCAAGCAAGCGCCTGGAGCAAGGCCGAATCCGGCCATAAAACGCAACGCATTGCTGCCTCAAAAAGGCTGCCGCAAAAGAATGTAAACATCAAAAGCTCAACGCGGCGCGAAGCTTTACAGGAAGCTGCACGGAAACGTCTTGCACAAGCAGCAAGCCAAGCCCTTGAAGCAGAGACACCCGCAAGCAGCACAGGGACTGAGAAAAAGTCGGCGCTTAATTCTAAAGATGATTTCAAGCCTGCCTTGATTCGGAAACAGGCCCCAAAGTCCAAGGCTCCTGTTTTCTTTATACTTGCTGCCTGTATTACTGCAGCAGTCGCAGCGTTCTCCTTCTTCCCCGCTGAAGACTCTCCGGAAGCAGCCCTACAGCACTTCACTGATAGTATTCCTGCAGACAAATTTCACTATCCGCAACGCCATCGCGTACGCCTCAATCGCGCGTGGTCACCGCTGGTCTGCGAAGAACGCCTCCTCGTTCCCATTACAGACGCCGGTAATTTTACCATAAGCACAACAGAACGCATCGATGGATCCGTACTCAAACATATTATTGGCGAGTATTTTACCTCGCGCGCCTATCGCAGCAGCCCACGTGCATGGATGAACGACAGCGAGTTCAACGCGTTCAACGCCCTTAAAAAGGAACTCGAAACATCAGATGCGCCCTACGAGGAAGCCATCGCTGCGTTTTTTGAAAAAGAAAATATAGCGGACATACCACGCGCCCTACGCATAATTAAAGACGCCAGCTATACCGATA
>CBDUFM010000111.1:0-7301 GCA_965366325.1 uncultured bacterium | reverse complement strand
GCCTCAATAAAGACGGTGCACGTGATCTTGCGCTCGATTTCCTGAGCACCTACGCCAGCAAAACCATACACGGCAATCTTGGCCAAATTATCCAATGGATAAACAGCGACAAATTCAATAAAAATGCGTGGGATAACGCGCGTGATCTTAGTCAACTACGCCGCATCATGAAATGGTACATCGGTACCTGCATTTCTCTCGTTGAAGAGCGTGGTTACGCAGACCTAGAAAAGAATCCTGATCTCAAACAAATCATGGACCACATCGAATTATGGATTCAACATATCTCGCCACTCGAAAACGAAGAACCTGATGACATTCTTGGCACCTATGCAAGCATTGGCAACAGCTACCTCATGAGCATGCCTTTAAAAACCTTAATAGAGGCCATCGACGACGTCGCGCTCCCAGCAAGCTTAAACTACAATCACCGCGTTCGCCTTGCTGGCATCGGTCAATTCAAACGTGACTTACCATGGATTAAAATGAGCGTGCCATTTTGGTGGGGACAGATAGCGCATCAATTTGAGCACAATCGTGACGTCGGCAGCATCGACAAATCGCTGATCAATACCTGTCAGGTCAACGCCGAAGCCGCATTCAAACATGCACAGGATAACGGCATTGCTGGCGCATTTACCCGCAAGCAAATTCATTATGTGCGCCTCGTAAGCGCACTCATCAATGAAGACGCCGACGCTATGCGCACATTATTACAATACGTAAAAGGCAAGAATGATAAACGCCTACGCGACGACACGGCTCAATGGATTGGTGACTGCGCCAAAGTATTGTCACTGGATTGGTATAAGCAGATCATCGACATTTGGACTGAAGAACTCGATTATAAACCGAAATACTACTGGATCGCTTGGCGCGCTGCATTGAATCACGCCCCACAGCATGCGCTGCTGGTTGCCGAACGCGCAGCCAAACGTTTCAAAGACGATCCTGCCTTTGTTGAAGAATACAATTTTATGAAAGAATTATTTGCGAGCGAATAATACCGAACTGTCTTTGTGTGCTTCTATAGCCGCCCATTTCCCACTGAGATGGGCGGTTTTTCTATCCTAAGCTTCAGCAATAGTCGCCTCTTTAGCACGGAGCCTGCGCACGCGCCAAGCCCCCGCTAAACAAGCCATAGAGATAAGCAATGGGTCTAAGATGATGTACCACAGTGCTAGGCCCTCCTGAACACGTGGATTCTGAACATAATTAGTAATCAGCCACTTCCCACAAACTGTTAAACTGGCAACAAGTATTGCGCACGGCCACTCATGGTTAAGCGCATGTTTTGCGGCTATCAGCCCTGCATAATAAAGAAAGACAAAGGATATCCACAATTCATATACATGCCCACAGTATACAATCTGTGCGTCCGTAAAATCATAATCATTCCACACAATAGCGATTAATAGAACTGTGACGCTTAGAATGAGGAAGACAGATTGCAGCACCAGTGACAAGAGCAGCGCATAGACAACGCCGCGTGTAGCGCGCAGATAAGAAAAAGAAGACGTGTTATCAATCATGGGCCATTCCTCCCAGCGCGGGAATAGCGTGCACGTTACGCTCATGCAATCATCTGATGAGCAATTAGTCCGATTAAGCGTTCAGATTTTTACTAACAATCTCAGATAACTGGGACAAGCGATATGGCTTCGGAATATAATCCGCCGCACCCAGCGCAAGAATATCTTCAATGCTGGCATAGGACCCCTTACCTGAAGACAGAATCACTTTGGCATCTGCGTTATGCGATTTGATATGACTCAACACTTCTTTACCATTTAATTCAGACATGTTCATGTCTGTTATAACGAGATCTATCTGCGCCGCGTGGGACTTGTAATAGGCTACAGCCTCAACACTACTCGAATAAACTGCCACTCGATATCCCATTAACTCGAGTGCCTCTTCAGCAATTGCACAAATCATTTCTTCGTCATCAATAATTAAAATGCATTGTGACGATTCCTGCTCAGCAGCTGGTAATCCTTGTCTCGTATGCTGCTCTACTTGCACGTCAACCACACTAAGCGGAAGGTAAACCTGGAAGGTCGTGCCACGTCCCTTTATGCTCTGTACCGTAATCGTTCCTCCAGCTTGCTTAATCGATCCATAGGCAACCGCTAAGCCCATACCCGTACCACAGTCTTCTGCCTTAGTCGTATAAAAGGGTTCAAAAATACGAGACATCGTGTCCGCATCCATGCCGACGCCGGCATCACTAATTAATATTTGTATATAAGACTGATCCTCAATGAGTTCATCGTGCTTGAGTGCAGCTATCTGGTCAGCGTCCAGTAACGATGTTTCAAATGACAAAACGCCGCCATCTGGCATCGCATCGCGAGCATTTAATGAAATATTCAATAGTGCATTTTGAAGCAGACTACGATCGCCCTTAAAGGTATCGACACCTTGATAGAAGTTTGTCTCAACAGTTATTTTCTTATCAATCGTGTGGGTTAGGACATCGTTTACATCCTTAAGCAACGCATGTAATGAACACTGTTCACTCATGTACTGTGACTTCCGCGCAAACGCTAATAATTGTTTGATAATCGACGTCGCATTAAGTGACATGTTAATAATTTTATCAGTATAACTAGTTAAGTCTGAATCGCCCAATTTCATTTTTAGTAATTCGGTGTTACCTAAAATACCACTTAATTGATTATTGAAATCATGAGCAACCCCCCCAGCTAATTCTCCCAAGGCCTGCAACTTCTCTGCTTGCCGGAGACGCGCTTCTACTGAACGTTTTTCGTGATCAATAAGCACCTGCGCCACTTGATCAGCAACACCGCCACTGAATAAAATCTCATCGTGCAACCAATCACGTTTAAAACGCTTGTGTTCAAAACACACAACCCCACGACTCTCGCCAGAAACTAGAATGGTCGCGTCCAATAATGAATATATATCCTGAGGTACGAGGTAGGTCTCCGTAAACTCCTTAGTTCGCCCGTCAGTACGTGCCTCATGTGCCGCAATAGATTTATGCTCCTCAAGAGCCTGGAAATAAACCGGGAAATCTTTCCTCAGTAACTCCATTTCGGCAAGAAACTCATCTGCCTCTAAGGAATACACCGCATGCGTCTTAATCAGCGTGCACCCAGCATCATAAAGCCACACCCCCACCTGTGAACATTCTAAAGTTTCTGCCGCAATGCGTACAATATCTCGAATAACTTCTGTGCACTCGCGCTGACGATCTAATTTCGCCATCTCCAACAACGCCTCTTGCTGGCGTTGGAGTCGATCAATGATTTTTCGACGCTGACTACTTGATGACATATATGTCAGTATACCCCACGTTACACACAAAAGCCACTAGCCGCATAGTGGAGACGCAGTTCTGTAATTAACTATATGACAGACACTTACGGGTTTACCTAGATTCGCTACGTATAGGCAGCCACGCCAAGACATCCTGAATGTGCTCATCCCAGTAAGCCCAATTATGCGCTCCCGGAGCCTCTTTGTAGACATAGTCGAGCCCGAGCGCCTTAATCTGCTGATGTACATCCCAGTTATTCGCGTAAAGAAAGTCTTCAGTGCCACAAGTTTGATACAGTTTAGGCAGGCTTGTTTTATTGGCACATGCCTGATGAATGAGGTGCATCAAGTCATGTTCAGTCGCTGCTATTGCTGCCTCTGGACCAAAAATCCATTCGTTTTCAGCCGATTCAGCGTTTTCAATCCATTTCTTCATATCAACGACACCTGACAGGCTAGCCGCAGCCGCAAATTGATCCGGTTTATTTAAGCCAACTTTCCATGCACCATAGCCACCCATTGAGAGACCAGCCACAAATCGATCTGCACGTTGATTGCTAATTGGGAAAAATTGCTCCATCAATCGTGGCAGCTCTTCCGCAACATAAGTAAAATATTTTAAGCCCGCATGCATATCAGTATAAAAGCTACGATGCACATTTGGCATCACTACTGCGATACCATAATCTGCAGCATAGCGTTCAATTGAGGTGCGGCGTAACCAAATGCTGTGATCATCTGAAAGCCCATGCAACAAATACAAACACGGATGCTTGCCACTATGTGCCTTAGCCTCGATACCAATTTCACCGATAGTCTGCTGCGGTATAATTACATGTGCACTAACACACATACCCAGTGCATCAGAAAAGAAATTTGATTCAAAAAATGCCATCTATTAATTCCTAAAAAAACAGCCATCAATATGCATTGATGGCTGTTCATTACGTTCAACTAACTCTCTACGCCTTAGCGAGGTTTGCCGCTGCAAAATCCCAATTCACTAAATTATTTAAAAACGTTTCAATGTACTTAGGACGGGCATTACGATAATCGACGTAATAGGCATGTTCCCATACATCCATGGTTAACAATGGCGTTGCTGATCCTGTAATTGGCGTTTCTGCATTAGCAGTCTTAGTGACAGAAAGCTTGCCGCCCTCAACTACCAACCAAGCCCAGCCAGAACCAAATTGCGTAGCACCGGCATCGCTAAATGCAGCTTTAAATTGATCATAGGAGCCAAAGTCACGATCGATAGCAGCAGCAAGATCGCCACTTGGCGCAGCACCGCCCGCTGGTTTCATGCTATGCCAATAAAACGTATGGTTCCAAACCTGCGCCGCATTGTTGAACATGCCGCCAGACGATGACTTAACAATTTCTTCGAGGCTTTTGCCTGCAAATTCAGTGCCCTCAATCATTGCATTGAGTTTAGTGACATAGGCATTGTGGTGCTTGCCATAATGGAACTCGATAGTCTCCTCACTGATATGTGGAGCGAGCGCATCTTTAGCATACGGTAAATCGGGTAATGTAATTGTCATAATAGATTCCTTTCTTAAGGGTACGTAGTTTAGTCTATTAGTGTCGCAATACCATCAATACACCCATTCTAGAATCGCCCACATTCATGCTAGGATACTAGATTTTCTAGGTTACGATGCCGTCATGGAAGCATTAGCCTTTAATCTTAAACGACTCCGCAAAACCCATAACCTGACCCAGTCAGAATTAGCCGAAAAAGCAGGCATTCCTCGTGCCAGCTTAGCGAGCATGGAGAAGATGAACAGCAATCCAGGCGTGGAATCTGTCGTTGCCGTGGCCAAGGCCTTGAGCGTCGCACTCGACGAACTACTGACCCCAACACCAGAGATGCGTTACTACAAAGTGACGGCCAAGGACGTGCAGGAATACCGCAGCAAAGACGGCTACTTTCTCGCTCGCCTCATTTCTCCCATCGCATCCAAGGGCGTCCAAATCCAAGATATTACCATGCGCCCAAATTGCCGCAGCATTGGCCGCCCACACCCGCTCGGATCCCTAGAATACTTCTATGCCTACAAAGGCGCAGCACAGATCATAATAGCCGATGACTTAGTCGATGTCGAAGCAGGCTCATTAATTCAATTCCCTGGGCACTTTAAACACGTCTACATCAATCCCAATAAAGAAGAATCGATGTACGCGGTGTCGGTAGTGGTCTTTGCCCCTGGTTGAAGCCTTAGCGAGACCGCTGTGCTTATCCTACATTAAGCGATGGCCAAGTCGCCTTGGTAGCGTACCTCCGCATAAAAAGCTGAGCAAATTGCCTTATTATGCGCATCAGCAAATAAGCCGCGGATTTCATGCCGACCCTCACTTAAGCTAATCTCAAAATGAATCGCCGTTGGATCTGCCGCATCAATACCAGCCTGCAATTGAAACCCATCAACATCTAAAAGGGCCTGCGTAATCGGCAATGCAAGACCCTCAGGCTCTGGAACACCACTGCACTGGGTTTCGAATATCGGACATCCCTCGGTCAACGCTAATCCCGATTCTTGTGGCCAGCGTCGTAACGCAAAACTATAGCGACCAGCGCGATGTGCATGTAACAACCACGGCCCTTGAAGGTTTACACCCTTGCGTCCAATTGCTTGTCGGACACAACCTTGACCATCAGTACCGTCACGGGCATGACTACTATCCAAGGTCACTAATTCTTGATACGTGCTGCCAATATGCTCCGGCAAGCTTTCTTCAGCTGGCGCTAATTTAGGACCAAACCACTCCTGATAATCTGACCACATATCGTAAAAAATATCGCTATGCTGCGCAGCAATCTGCTCATCTTGATGCGGGTCAGCAGCAACATCATACAAGGAGTCGCTCCACAATAGGCGCCAGTCTTTCCACATAATGCATGCACTTTTTGGCGTAATCGAACCGCGATCAATTTGCACCACTAAACGCCGATCCGGCACCGCTTTCTCAGCGCGCATCGCCCCTGCTAAATTAATCCCGTCAAAATCTGCACCTGCCGGTGTCGGTACCTGGCAAATATCTAACAGACTCGGATATAAATCTTCAACCGTACACAGGCCCTTCACCACATGGCCACCATCAATATGACCTGCTGGATAACGCACAAACAAGGGTACGCGGTGGCCACCTTCCCAGGGCGTCCCCTTGCTGCCACGTAAACCAGCCGTCCACGTTGTCTTCCCTCCAACGGGGCCATTATCGGTAAAAAATACCACAATCGTATCGTCGAGCAGCTTACGGTTATTCAAAAATGCATCCATCCGACCAAGATTGTCATCGAGATTTTCCATCATCGCAAAAAATTCTGGATTATCGGTGTCTTTATATTTTTCAGTGAGATCATGTGGCGCCCAAAAAGGAAAATGCGGGGCATTACAAGCAATTACTGCATAAAATGGGTCGTCTTCTTTTTCCTCAATCCATTGCATTGCATCGTTAAAAAATACATCCGTACAAAAACCCTGTGCCTGATAATGTTCGTCTGTTTCTGTTACCAACCACGGATCCTGATAATCCGAATTCCAATGACAACTGATACCCGTTGTACCAAAGCCGTAAAAGCCACGCAAAGTTTGGAACCCTTTATCCTGTGGCCGATTCGGCCAATTACGACCCAAGTGCCATTTACCAAATAAAGCGGTGCGATAGCCAGCATCAGCAAAGGCTTGAGGCATACAGGGTAATTCAGGCAACAAACTATGCCGCCCGTCGGTTGTCGAAACAGCCATATTACGTAGAGGATGCATTCCACTAAAAAAGGCGCCACGAGTCGGTGCACACATAGGCGTTACATGAAACTGATCAAAGCTAATACCATCAGTCGCAATGCGATCCATATGCGGTGTTTTTAAAACTGGATTACCATAAAAGGAGCAGTCACCCAAACCCTGATCGTCGGTCAAAACCACTAAGACATTTGGGCGTTTATGCGTACGCAGTTCTGTCGTCATATTCTGTTATCCTCTCAATAGACCTGGGAATATAACAGT
>CBDUFM010000110.1:0-7316 GCA_965366325.1 uncultured bacterium | reverse complement strand
GCGCAGATTTAGACGTCAAATGGGTCTTTAACTTGGATATTGTCGTTAGAGACCGAGACCGAGCCTTTGATTGCATAGAGTTGTGACAGGCTGTGGCCTGGTATGTCAACATCGTTGAGGCAGTCGGCGTAGAACATCATTTGAACCGGCTTAAAGACGGTGTCGCTGATGAGGATGTCGGTGTGCAGTTCGGCACCAATTTTGTTAATCGCACAAAGCAATTTATGGTTTTCGTCAAGGCCACTGTGAATGCTAATGGTTAATTGACCATTGCTTGATTGGTTGTTGAAAATGAATTGTGCTTGCAGGGCGGCGCGTATGGCTGTTTCTTCGGCAGCGTGTTGCTGTGTGTTTTCTTCAAAGGTGACCAGAATGCCGTTGCCAAGCATTTGATCGACAATGCCACCATGATCAAAGAAGACGCTGATGGTCTTGGATAAGATTTTTTCGTATTCTTGGATGGCTGATTTTTTAGCGTGGGTGTCAAAGGTGCATAAAACGTGAATTTGATGCAGGGATTCATTGCTGATACTGGTGCTGCTTGTGTTGCCAGAAATATTGCTGTGCATTTCGCGTGCGACAAATAATTCATAACCTTTGCGTAGGGTGTCTTTTTCACGCAATTCTTCGAGCATGATATTGATACTCTGGGCCAGCGGTAGAAATTCAGAAGAGCCATCGAGTTTAACGTCTACGCTATAATCACCATCAGCTGCGGCTGCTAGTGATTTTTGCAGTGATTGAATGGGGCGCTTAAAGCGATTGGCAACGATGAGGGCAGCAATTAAAAAAGTGAAAAAGGAAAGTAGTTGCACCAGTAGAGCGCGATTATTGCTGCGCGCACGAATGGCTAGGATTTTATCACTGCTGACATCAACGCCGACGAGTCCTACGGACTCACCTGTGCGATTATAAATCGGTGCATAGCCAGAAAGAACTGCGCCCCATTTATCGGTAGTGATATTTTCGTCGGTGCAGACTTCATTAAAGCCCTTAAGGAGGGCGGGGGCGTTCGCGCCGGCATTATATTCTTCACCAATTTCAGCAACGCTTTCGTCATCATCAATGAAATTATTGCCGTTGGTATCTTCTAATGGGCTTGCATCGCAGATGAATTGTACGATGCCGTACGCTTCTGTTTTTGGTGTTGGTGCCATGGTGTAGATATTTAAAATATCAGGATTGGCATCACGAAAAGCTGTGAGTGCAGTTAGCGTTTGATAAAAGGCCGGCGTCGTAACATCGTCACGGGTTTTAATCGTTTGGTGTGTATCGCCATCAATTAGGAGCGTTGCAGAATGGGCCGAGGTTTTGAGATAGCTTTTTAGCTGCGCCATTTGTTCATAGAGGGTTTCGTCAGCGATGTATTTAATGGCAAAAAACGAGCCGATGCTGCTAATGAACCACAGGGCAATAACCATCTTTAGGCTAAAGCTAATGTTAAGGCGTTTCTTTTTCTTTTTGAGTTTTAAGTCAGGTGCGCTGAAGCTTGCCGTTGCATCTGGGCGATGACTGGTGATTTGAATGGAGCTAGCCAGTGAACTGCCGGAGCCGGTGCCAATTTTTTGTTCGGAGCGCGACTGCGCTTGGCCACTGAGTAAAACGGTGTCTTGGCTACCTGCGTCACTTATGAAGGATTGGCTGTTGGTGTTTGATTGAATTGTCTCACGTAGGCCAGTGAGATTAATTGAGCCAGCAATTTCGTGGAGTTTTTCTAATGCTGCGTTACAGCTTTCAAAGCGATCAGCGCATTGGTACGCCAGCAAGGTGTCGAACCATGCAATTAACGGTGGTGGCAAATTATCGAGGTGCTTGCTGATCGATGGTGCAGGGTCATTGGCAATAAATTTTAATAATTCGAGTTTATTATTGCTTTCATGTGGCGTATGCCCAGTCGCCATATGGAAAAGGGTCACTCCCAGCGAGTACAGGTCACCTTGCTGGGTTGCGGCTTGGCCCTGCGCTGCTTCGGGGGCTAGGTATTGCAGCGTGCCGAGGACCGTGTCGTCTTCGGTCAGTGCCTCATGATGCGGGCTTGATTGATGGCGCCGCGCGAGTCCAAAATCTACTAATTTATAGGTGCCGTTCGAGGCCAGTAAAATATTGCTGGGCTTAATGTCGCGATGAATTACCCCGAGCTTATGCGCGGCTGATAAACCAGCTAAAATTTGCACCGCCGCATCTAGGACTTGAACAATGGGAATGCATTTGTCGCGATGGATTAATTGGATGAGATTGCGACCGGTCACATACTCCATAACCAAAAAGGGTGGCTGGTGATCAGGGTCAAAATCAAATATTTGGACGATGTGCGGGTCGTTGAGTTTGGCGAGTGCCTTGGCTTCTATGGCAAAACGTTCGTTGATATGTTTGTTTTCGCTGTCGTCATACTTTTCTGAATTGATGACCTTGACCGCAACCTGGCGTTCAAGGCGCAGGTCGTAGGCCAGAAATACCATCCCCATGCCACCCTTGCCAATGGTGGATTCAATTTGGTAATTTCCTATAACATCGCCTGAGTTAAGCATCTACGCAGATCATTGTGTTAAGTACTAAGGAGTCAATTCAATGAATCATTTCTTAGTACCTAGAGTGATAAACGCTGGTGCGGGTAGTTTTTCTAGGCCTCTAAAGTACTTTACTAATCGCATCGGCCAAGTTGCTGACCACGATGCGACCGCGACCGCTGCCTTTGCCGGGCCCGACTAAGCTTTTGAAGCCGAGGCGACGCGCTTCAAAGGCTCGCACATCGTAGCGTGTTGCTGGGCGTAATTCGCCACCCAGCCCAATTTCGCCAATAGCGGCTAAGTCAGAGGCGGTGACAGTATCGGTGTAGGCGCTGGCGATTGCGAGGGCAATGCCGAGATCGGCACTCGGTTCAAGGACACGAGCACCTCCGGTGACATTCACAAAGATATCACAGTTACCAAGTTTATAGCGCAGGCGTCGCGAGAGCACGGCGATAATCATTTGCACGCGATTATTATCGAGGCCAGACACGCGGCGTACTGGTTGTGGATAATCAGTGGTGTTAACCAGGGCTTGTACTTCGACCAAGACACAGCGATTGCCTTCGAGGGCAGGGACAATGCACGAACCGGGTAAACTCGCATCGCGGTCCTTGATGAATAAACCACTTGCGTCTTCGACTTCTTCGAGGCCTTTACTGCCCATGGTAAATAGGCCGAGCTCGTTGGTGGAACCGAAACGATTTTTAACAGCACGCAGGGTGCGCAATTCTTGATAGCGATCACCGTCAAAATTTAAAACCGTATCCACTAAATGTTCGAGCATACGCGGGCCCGCGAGTTGACCGTCTTTGGTGACATGACCAACCAAAACTAGACTGCAGCCGCTATGTTTGGTGGCTTCGACTAATTTCGCACAGCAGCTGCGTACCTGCGAGACCGAGCCGGGTAAACCATCGACATTATTCATGGCCACTAATTGAATGGAATCAATAACAACTAAATCAAATGCTTTGCTGAGAATGCTTGCAGCGATTTCTTCGCAGTCGGTGCTGGAGGCAAGCTGGACCAAATCGCTGGCTGATTCAAGACGGTGAAAGCGTTCACGTACCTGATCAACCGATTCTTCAGCAGTGACGTACAGCACTGGTTTTTTATAGCCAACAGCGCCACAGCATTGCGCCAGCAAAGTGCTTTTGCCGATCCCAGGTTCACCACCAAGTAAAATAACCGCCCCAGCGGGGAAGCCGCCACCGAGCACGCGATTGACTTCATTAATACCGGCATCGAGGCGTTTAACGTCAATGCGTTCGCTGCGATCCAAGCTCACTGTTTTGAGGGCACCACGACTGTGGCTGCTGTGTTGGACCTGCATTAATTCAGCTTCGCGTTTATTTAATTCACCGATGCTGTTCATGGCCCCACAGCTGGGGCATTTACCATGCCATTTCGCAAAGACATCGCCGCAGTCTGTGCAACCAAATTGTGATTTTGTTTTATTTTTGGCCATCGCTTGTTGTCCGTTCTTGGAGTGCTGCTTTTATACTGCCCCAATTGTCTTTGCCATCCCATTGTTCGATAATCTGGCCCTCTTGGATAAGGCAGAGAATCGGTGATGCGCGCGCGACAAAGCGGCTGCTGTTTAGTAATTTTTTATCATCTTTAATAATGCGTTCGAGACTAGCCTTATGCAATTGAGCGGTCTGTTCTAGGGCCGTCGGATTGAGACCAAAGGCTGCAAGATTTTCACTATAGCCAATAGCGTCAGCTTCGTTACCTAGGAGGGCAGTCTGTGCCAGAAAGAATGTTTGATCGAGGGCAGCCGATAAGGCGAGGTGATGGCGTTGAATACTTTTAGCGCTCATGCGATTAATTAAATAGTGAAAGCGAATGCTGATTGGATATGCTTTGCATAATTGTTTGCTGTCTTCGTAGATTTGTGGGACCCAGCTAGCGCAGTGATTACAACCGAGACGAATAAATAGTGCTAATTGGTAGGGTGCAGCGGGATCGCCGAGTGTGCGTCCGCGATTAATCTCGTGTATGATCTGCTCATCGATCTGCGAAGTAGCTTGGTCGTTTGGCGTAGCGAAGAATGCGTTGAGCGGATCATCGTTATCGGTTTGTGGGGTAATGACTGTATCGCCTGCGTGTTGGGCACGGTAATAAGCGAGGCCGTAGAGACCGGCAACGAGACTAGCGCCAAGGAGGCTACAGCAGAGCAAGGGGCCCATCGAGCGGCGCCCGTTCCACGCACAGATACTGGCGCACAGGATACAGCTGTGGATGGCGATACAGAGTGGACAGATCATGGCGAGGTAGGCACTGAGTCCGAGGTAAAACAGACTGCTGCCAAAGAGCAGCCAGCCACAGCATTGTTGCGCGAGGCCAAGACTTGGGCGGCCACTGCTATGCAACAGCGTCGCAATGAGATAAGCGCCAGCGGCAAACCAGAGCACTGGTATTTCAAAGATCTGGGCAAATTCCTCGCCCTTGCTACAGGATAACTCGCAAGGCCAGAGTACTTCAAAGCTACCAAGGGTGGCCACGATAGCGGCGCTGAGCAAGCACAGGGCTTGTTGTTGGCGCCAGCAATCAGGCAATTTTTGTGCAAAAAACCCCGTAAAAATCAGGGCAAGCGAGGACATGCCGACGCCACTCCAGAGACTACCAAAGCGCCAGGCGGCGGCTTGGGCCAGAAGGAGGACAATAAAGAGTCCATAGCGAAGGGTGAGGTGAATAAGCATGCTTCTCAGGGTTTAACGATGGCGAGTGGTCTCGGTTCGACAATGCTGGAATTGCCTTTGCTGCTTGGTACGTTTCCGTGCCTCAAACAAGACCTGCGAAAGGGTAGATCATGGCCAAGGCAAAAAAAATAGCAGCTCCTGCTAAAGTGAGCAATAAAGAGAAAGTCATCCTCGCTTACTCGGGTGGTTTGGACACCTCGGTGATTGTACGCTGGTTGGCCGATAAGGGCTACGATGTGATCTGCTACTGCGCTAATGTTGGTCAGCAAGAGAAGTACCCAGATATTAAAAAGAAGGCCCTCAATTCAGGTGGCAGCAAATGCTACATTGATGATCTCTGTGAAGAGTTTGTGGAAGACTATGTGTGGCCTGCGATTGCATGGAACGCTGAATACGAAGGTCGCTATTTGCTTGGCACCTCTTTAGCTCGTCCAGTTATTGCAAAAAACATGGTAGAAATTGCCAAAAAAGAAGGCGCGCGTATTATTGCACACGGTGCTACCGGTAAAGGTAACGACCAAGTCCGTTTTGAATTATCAACCTATGCTTTATTGCCAGATGTTGAAATCATTGCGCCATGGCGTGACGATGAATTTAATTCTGTGATCAAGGGTCGCGCCGAAGCCATTGATTATGCCAAGCAGCATGGCATTGCGGTTCCTGTTTCTAAGAAAGAGCCATGGAGCTCCGACGAAAACTTATTGCATATCAGCTACGAAGCGGGCGAATTGGAAGACCCAGCACGTAAGCCACGCGATTCTATGTACAAATTAACCAAGCCCGTTAAATCAATTAAATCAAATGGTAGCAAAGTAACCGTTGATTTTGTGGAAGGCATGCCGGTTGCGATTAACGGCAAGAAAATGTCACCGGCTAATTTATTACGTGAGGCCAATCGTTTAGGTTTCAATAATGGTGTTGGTCGTATTGATATTGTAGAAAGTCGTTTTGTCGGCATGAAGAGCCGTGGTATTTACGAAACACCAGGAGGCAGCATTTTACTCGCTGCACATCGTGATTTGGAAACCATGTGCGTTAATCGTGATTTATTAAATACGAAAAATCAGCTGGCTGTGCGATTTAGCCAAATGGCGTACAATGGCTTTTGGTTCTGCGAAGAAATGGATGCCTTGATGGCCTTCTTGAAGAGCAGCCAACGGCATGTCACCGGTCGTGTCCACTTAGAACTGTATAAAGGTAACATCATTGTCACCGGTCGCTCTAGCGAGCATAGCCTCTACGACGAAGATATCGCATCGATGGAAGATGACGGTGGCGCCTACGACCAAAGTGATGCAACGGGCTTCATCCGCTTACAGGCACTACCCTTGCGTGTGGCTGCCAAGCGCACGCAGAAACTAGGTGCGCAAAAGCCAGCCAAGGCTAAGAAGAAAACAGCCAAAAAGGCCGCTAAAAAATCGGCCAAGGCAAAGCGTAAGGCCTAACAATACGTTGCCTTGATTGCTGCCATGCTCTGATTGATGGGTAGTGGTGGTGATTAAGGCTGTATGGTGCAATCTATGTCAGAGAACAATCCGCAAGGTACCCTATCAGAAGCAGCGCGTAAACGCCTGAGTGAGCTTCGTTTTTTTGGTGAATTCACCGAAACCGAGGCTACGGCTCGTGGCTTGGCTTTGCTGAGCACCGATCATGGTGCGGCAAAATCTGATGATCACATCACCTTGGGTGTATTGATCGATGAACAGGGCATCGTCTGTGACGTGCGTTACCGGAGCTTGGCTACTGGTCACGCCTTATTCACCTTTGAAATGATGGCTGAATATTGTTTAAAGAAATCAGTTGCCGACCTCGCTAAAATTACCCCACAAGATTTGACCCAATATCTCTACACCGAAACCTATGCCTGTGATGCTAGTATCGTTGGCGCCGGTGCTGTGGATCAGCCCTACTTCGTGTTGGTTAAGGTTAGTGGCCGCTATCACGGTAGCGAAGATGACGCCGCGCCAGCGGCAAGTACTGGACCGAAGACCAGTGATCAGCTTGATTGGGATGAATGCGGTCTGTTTGAGAAAGTGCGACGCATCGAAACAGTTTTGGATGATCATGTGCGCCCAGCTTTGGCCAGTGATGGTGGTGGTAT
>CBDUFM010000109.1:0-7356 GCA_965366325.1 uncultured bacterium | reverse complement strand
ACTCATACTAATAGTTTCGGCCTCAAATTTATCACGACCCGCTACTTTAGGGCCCCACGGCGCATCGCTACACAAAGACGACCACGTTCGTCCGCGATCATTCGATTCACGAAATTCCGCAACCCCATTGCGGAAATAAGACATAAATACTTTATTCGGATCTGTTGGATGATATGCAGGTTTTGCTGATTTTGTTCCAACCATCTGTGTTTGATTAATCATCGACCAACGTTTACCATTATCCTCGGTCATATAAAATGTACCCATGTCGCAGGATACATGCATGAGTCCGGGATCATGTGGTGAAATACTGACGCCATACATTTGACCACCCCCACCAATACCAGAGCATTCAAATTCTTGTTCTTGTGCACAGCTTAGTTGCAGACAGAAGAAAAGAGACACAAAGACGACATGCTTTAACATGGGGCTACTCCATTTATTTTAAAAGATTACGCGCAATGGTTCCACCGTGATGGAAGGTCAGGGGAACCATAATTAAACGTTGTTGATGTTCATGACCATTTATCAATGACATTAAACGCTCCACAGCTAATTGTGCCATGACCTGCACCTGAATCTCTAGGCATGAGGTGTCCGCGTTAATTCCAGAAAATGACTGCCAGTCTTTACTCCAAGCCGCTGCTGGCGAGGCCTCGGACACAACGATTAAACTCAAATCACTAGGAATCCGCAAGCCAAGTGCCTGAGCAGCCTCTTCCACCTTAGCAATACCTCCAGTGCCAACGATGAGTGCCGTCGGTCTTTCCCGTACTTCCAGAGCCTGTTTAATGAGCTGGACAACCTGATCATGCTGATAGCCGCCATGCGAGGCATAGGTTAAAAGCGTTTTTGCATCTCGTCTTAATGCATGTTTTTCTAATTGTCTTATAAACGATGCCGAACGCTCTTGAAACTCTGGCCACCGATCATCACCACCGACATAGGCTATCCGCTGATGTCCCAATGCTTTGAGACAATCGATAGCCGCATAATATCCACTATCAAAATCTGCACGCACAGCATGCACATCAGCGTGCTTGGTGTAATTTGCAATCGCAAGCAATGGCAAACCGCTACAAGCCAACTGGTAAACATACTGATCATTGTCCTGCCGAATGCTGCTGGGAATCTCTTCCCATGAATTGGGTATATCCTGCGTAATATCGTGCGGGTAATAATTGCCGGCTAACATAATGCCATCAACACGCTTACTCAGCACCGGCATCGGCACGCGCTTTAATTCTGGCGGCGAAATAACACAATTATAGGATTGCTGCAGGGTCGCCTTCTGCACAGATTGCATTAAGAAATTATAAAAACTTCCGGGCACATATTCAGAACCTGCACAGGGAATATAATCAATCAGTCCAGTCTTTTTAAAACGACTACCAGCCTTCGGCGATTTCCAATGTTTGATAAAAGTGCCACTGCCCTGACGCCGTTCCACTAAGCCCTCTGCTTCAAGCACAGCGATTGCCTTGCGCACAGTGACGATGCTCACGTCATACTGCTGCTTAAGCTCTGCCTCAGTGGGCAAGCGTCCGCGCGGAAAAGCTCCTAAGCGAATCTGCTCTGTAAGCTGCTTAGCAACATGGTGGTATAAAAACTGTTTAGTCTCAGTATCCACAAGAACTCCTGAACAGTGCCCAGTATGCCAAGTCCCATTCAGAAGTCTAATATGTATTTTATAGTTTTTATATTACTATACTTATGACTAATTCATTTTATTTTTACAACATCAATGCATGCCCTGGCTATGCTTCGTTTAGGCGTGAAGGCCATTCACAAAATCCTGCAACGGAATGTCTCCTGGCTGCGGCAAGTAGAAGCCACAGGCGTCCTGGATCTTACCGAGCAATTGGCTCTGAATGGCTGTCGCACCAGCAAAAGTAGCCTCCTCTTGCTCAATGTAATCGATGGGCCGCAGATGTCGCCAACAGTAACCGATGTAAATATTTTCACGTGTGATGTCTGAATAATTAGGGCCCACGCTATGGTAAATGCGATTATCAAATATGATAATTGAGCCTGCTTTAACTCCTACATCAACGGCGCCATAGGGATCCCAGTGATCCTCGTCTTGGGCAATAGCACCGCTATAACGGTGTGATCCCGGCACAGCCCGCAATGCCCCACAGTCAGGAATAGTCGTATCCGTTAAGAAAAAGCCTATTTTTGTATATAACCACGGTAATTGACCACCAGGCTCACAAGTGCTAAAAGCTTGACCATCACGATGCCAACCTGCCTGTTTAAAGTCACGCGTCGTACCCGCTGGAGATGGTGGGCGCAATAAACCATGACTCGTGGTTAGACAAATATTTGGTCCCATAATATCAAGCAGCAAAGGAAATGCCTGCGGGTGGACCATTAAATCACGAATCTCAGGCGCATGCGCAACTGCATTGCGCAACTCTAAATGCTCACCGGGCTGGCGCGGGTTATCGCTTTGCTTACCGCCATAATTGTGCGTTACGTCGTTATCAAAGCGTTTCAACACAGCACGATAGTCAGCAATCTCCTGTTGATTAAGGACATTTTCCACAACCACAAAACCATTGCGTTGAAAGCTATGACGTTGTCGCTCACTCAATCGGGCCAGATCCCGCCCTGCCCAACGTGGGCTCAATTGAGCCGCTTGGCTCGATGACGCGACTTCTTGTGTATGACAAACACTGTTACTACGTGCAGTTTTAGGCATACGATTATTCCTCCGTATTCTTTTATTATTACAGCATATTAGCATACTTATAACATAATCCTTGATTTTTTACCTTATAAACCTTTAATTATCAAAGGTATTGACCCGTATGCATGATTCTGACCTAGTCTCTAGTCTCAATTTGAGCGATCTCATGGATGAGCTCGAAGCGCAAAGCGCCGTCATCATCAACTTTCATGATCTCAGCGGCCTTAGCCTGCAGATACCCAGCCTCAAAATCCGCCAAGAGCAGCATTACCACCATGGTCATTATTGCGCCTTCGCGAAGCGCAATGGCAACCTCTCCGCCTGTGCCAGCAACAAGGAGCGTTCAAAACAGCGTGCGCAGGCAGGTAACAGTTTTTCCGGCTACTGTCCCTATGGCATCTGGGATTATGCCCTACCGCTACGCCTTGATGAGAAGATTATTGGCATCGTCTATGCCGGGTCACTGCAGGGCCAACGGCAACTCGCAGCCATTGGTGGCAAGCAATACCATGGCCCAGCACTAGCAACTCTGACGCCCGAACGGAAACAAATTTGCAAAGACGCTGCTGCCTTTCTAGCTCGATATATTTTTCTATTAATTGGAGCATGGACACGGCAGGGCAATCTACTGGGGAAGAAAAAATCAGAACATTTTTATCTACAAGCCATGCAGCAATATATTGAAACTCACTACCACCGCCCGATTAGCCTCCAAGCATTCGCCGAACAACTGCACGTGCATGCCAATTATATCGGTGCACTCATCAGTAAAATGACTGGCAGCAGCTTTCGCCAGCACCTGCTCGCCTATCGCTGCAAGCAAGCACAGATATTTTTATTAGGCAGCAACGACAGCATAACTAAAATTGCCTTCGCCTGCGGATTTCAAGACAGCAACTACTTCAGCTCCGCCTTCAAACGCCACTGCGGCTTAAGCCCAAGACAATTCCGCCAAACAAAAAAGAATTAAAACAGCGCACTTGGACGTGAATTATTATGCCCGAATGGGTGCAAGGCACCAAAGCACGAAGTTCACTGGTTTAAATGAGAGCCTTGGGAACGCGAAAGTGTCTGAGATTTAATACTTTAAACATCTAAAAAGCGCAATTGGGCTGCGAATCAAGGCGCCAAGGCACGAAGTTTACTGGTCTAAATGAGGGCTTTGGGAACGCAGAGTCGCGGCCCAAGTGCGCTTTTTAGTAGGCGCGACCGCCGCGGTTTTCCATATAGTTGACAAAGGATTGGTTAACAACCCGATACCCACCCATGGTCGGATAATTTCCGGTGAAATACCAATCACCCTTGTGATCCGGAATGGCCTTATGCAATCCTTCAATGCTTTGATAGATCACTTTAATTTCACCGGTAAAGCGCGTGTTAACTGGTGTAATCAAGGTTGCAATGCGATCTGAAATCTCTTCTGCAGTAAACGGCTTGTAAATCATCTGGACATGATTGACCATTTCACGGCTTTGCGAATCCATGTAATCCTTACACAAACTGTAACATTCTTGCAAGACCGATTCCATACCGCGCTCTTTAAGCAATGAGGTTGCCGCTTCAAAAGCTATGAATTTCCGCAGCTCACTCATATCAATGCCGTAACAATCTGGATAACGAATCTGCGGTGCACTCGAGACCACAATAATACGCTTAGGGTTGAGCATGGTCAGCATACTCAAAATACTTTCGCGTAGCGTGGTACCGCGCACGATAGAGTCATCGATAATGACCAAATTATCCTTACCCTCTTCTATGACACCACGTGTAATATCGTAGGCATGACGCACCAATTCACCGCGACCATTTTCTTCGCTAATAAATGTCCGCAGTTTGGCATCTTTTTGCGCAAGCTTTTCTTGACGCACATGCAAATTTAAAATCTGCATTAACGATTCGTCCGAGACCGTATTCGCTGCAATCAATTCATTAATCTTTTTCAGGCGCCACTCAGCCATCTTATCATCAAGGCCTTCAAGCAGACCATAATAAGATACTTCTGCCGTATTGGGCACATAGCTCACCACCACGCGTGATAAATCTCGTTCGGCTGCTTCCAAAACTGGAGTCGCTAATTCGTAGCCAAGTGCCTTACGTTCACGATAAATATCACGGTCATTGCCACGACTAAAATAAATGCGTTCGAAGGTACACTGTGCGTTCTCCTTCGGCTCTTTCACCTGTAGAATACTTGCCTTGCCATGCGGGTCGATGACCAAAGCATGACCCGGCTCAACTTCGTGAATCTCCTCTGAGCCAACAGAAAAGCAGGTTGCTAGGGCAACACGCTCTGATGCGCAGGCCACCACCTCGTCGTCCTCATAGTAAAAGCCCGGACGAATGCCATGCGGATCACGATAGGCAAAGGTAAGCCCATGACCAATCACACCGCACATAAAGTGGCCACCATCCCAAGCCTTGGACGCATGCTTGAGAATCCGTACAATATCAATTTCTTCACCGATGGCTTTAATTAGTTCGGCACCACTTAAATTATTTTTTGAGCGCAAACGATGTGCCAAGGCTTCGTTAGCCACATCTAAAAAGTGACCAATTTTTTCCATGACCGTTACGGTATCAATAGAACCAATCGGATGCTGACCTAAGCCAACCAGCATATTAAATATTTCTTCCGTATTGGTGAGGGTAAAGTTCCCTGCCACCATCATACGCCGTGTTGCCCAGTTACTATTTCGCACAAAGGGATGGCAGACATCATTATCGTTGCCACCGTGAGTTCCGTAGCGCAAATGGCCAAGATAAATTTCGCCCAACCACGGGAATTGTTTCTTTTTCTGCGAATCGTCCAACTCTGGTTTCAAGCCATGCATATCAGCATGAATACTCGACCACAGACGGTCCAAACTGCCAGATCCCGCCTCTCGTTGGCGCGTCATGTATTGCTCGCCAGGTTCCATGTCGAGCTTAACCACCCCAGCACCAGCACCATCTTGGCCGCGATTACGCTGTTTCTCCATCAATAAATATAATTTATTGAGACCCCATTGTGAGGTGCCATACTTAGCTTGGTAATAAGCCAGCGGCTTTTTAAGACGAACAATTGCAACTCCACATTCATGTTTGATAGGGTCGCTCACGTCTGTTCGCTCCTCAGCTTATTTGCTGGATTGGGTGATCTGCTCGCAACCCATAAAAGGCTGCAACACATCGGGTACACGGATGCTACCATCCGCTTGTTGGTAGGTTTCTAAAATGGCAATGAACGTACGTGGCAACGCAAGCCCAGAACCGTTTAAGGTATGTAACAGTTGCGGCTTGGCGCCGGCCTGCGGACGATAGCGCAGTTTTGCCCGACGCGCTTGGAAATCGGTAAAGATAGAACAGCTGCTCACCTCTAGCCAGGTTCCCGTACCGGGGCTCCATACTTCCAAATCATGGGTACGTGCCGCGCTAAAGCCGGTATCACCAGTACATAAATCTAAAATCCGATAATGCAGACCGAGGCTTTGTAATAAATGCTCTGCGTGTCCACGCATGGTTTTAAAATCTTCGAGAGAACGCTCAGGCGTGGTAAGCCACACCATCTCAACTTTATCAAATTGATGCATACGCGTGATGCCACGCGTGCCAACGCCAGCTGCACCAGCTTCACGACGGAAACATGGTGTGTAGGCCGTAAATTGCATCGGTAAATCCGCAGCCTCTAAAATCTCATCACCAAGCATATTGGTTACGGGAACTTCAGCGGTTGGAATTAAATATAAATCATCTTCGGTGCAGGTATACAATTGATCGCCGAATTTAGGCAACTGCCCTGTTCCACGCATGGTTTCTGGCGACACCAATAATGGCACCCCCAATTCCGTATACTGAAACTGATCAACCAAGGTTTGTAAAAAATAATTGATCAGTGCACGATTTAGGCGCGCGCCAAGACCTTTATAAATAACAAAACCACTACCAGATAATTTCGTACCGCGTTCGAAATCAATAATATCAAGCGCCGGTGCCAAATCCCAATGTGGCTGTGGCTCAAATTCAAACGCAGGTGACGTGCCCCATGTTTCCAGCACTTTATTATCGTTTTCATCGCTACCGACAGGAACCATGTCCAAACATGGATTCGGCAAGCCAAGAATAAGGTCAGTTAATGCCTGTTCTTGCACAACGCGCTGTTCATCAAGCGCCTTGGCCTCTTCACCTAAGAGACGCGCTTGCTCGCGAGCCTCGTTAATATCTTTACCCTCTTTTGCCGCTTGGCCGATGGCTTTACTCGCTGACTTGGCTTCGGCACGTTTAGCTTCTGCATCGGTTTTTAAACGCCGCACTTCGGCATCGCTGGCCAAGAGCGCGTCAACATCGACGGTCATGCCGCGGTTTTTCCACGCATCAGCAAAGTGCTGGGGGTCTGTGCGTAGCTGAGTTAGATCAATCATTAAATCTCATTTTCGGTGCGAAAGCGAAGTCTATTAATCATCAGCACTGGGCAAGGTCCATGCCAGTCCAAGGCGATCCAGAACCGCCTCGCCAATAGCCTGCAGCTGCTTAGCCGCTGACTCAACGCCAGCAAATTCAGGCGCCGCCCATACCAAGCCCCTCGTAGTGCCCTGCGCAGAATCTCGAGCAGTATCGTGCATCTTGTCAGTCGCTGCCACAGAAAGATCCCATTTACTGCGCACAATGAGATCTCCCGGCTGGGCTCC
>CBDUFM010000108.1:0-7459 GCA_965366325.1 uncultured bacterium | reverse complement strand
CTCATATCAATGAGTGTGTCCT
Organism: uncultured bacterium; assembly: GCA_965366325.1. Lineage (GTDB taxonomy): Bacteria > Planctomycetota > UBA11346 > UBA11346 > UBA11346 > JANQLF01. Next base: position 7,437 of record CBDUFM010000108.1, on the reverse strand, counting down.
CTAATTCAGCGTGGGCAAAGCGAAAGAGTTCCGACGATGGCGTCTCGCGTAAGCGATAGCGTTGGGTGCCCTGTACAATGAGCGCGTAATCACCCTCGGCTGACTTTTCGATGGCTTGAATTTCACAGTGAATGGCGAGAGGCTGGAAGCTTGGGTTGCCGTCATAATCACTTTCCCAGCCGTCTTCAAGGCAAGGAATAAACAGACCCTGTTCTTGGTGTTGCAGTAAGTAGGCGCCTAAGGCTCGATAGCGCTCTTCGAATAATTTGTAGGGAACGGCCGTATACGGTAAAACTACATGATTGGGGAGCGGAAAAAGTGGGACTGGCTGTTTCATGCTTGTGTTATCCTGCAATACCTATTCTTGACCAGTCTGGATTTTTTGCTTGTGCAGCGGAGCGATAATCTGTTGCAAAAGATCTGGGCTATTGCTTAAGCGCTCTAAGACGAGGTAGCGTGGGCCTTCAGCGTACGGTAGTGCATAATCACGTATCTCATCGCCGCTGTCGATTTTCAGATTCACTGTGCCGCTCGCTTTTGCATCGAGGAGGGCCTGGTGTAAATGGGCTGGTGAGAAATCATGACCATTCAGTTTTACTACACGCATGCCTCTGGCGAGTCCAGCTTGATAAGCCGGACTATCTTTGAGTACGCGGTAAATGCGTCCGCTTTGGTTGAATCCCGCACCAATGGATTCATAGGCATTACGATAATAATAATGTGTATCCGCGCCTTCGGCATCCGGTGTCTCGGCGCAGGTGATCCGCCAGCCACATTGTTCGAGGAAGTCCGTATTAAAAGCATCCTGTGTTTGGTAGACACGCTGCTTAAAAAAGTTTGCCCAATCGTAGGGGTGGATGTCATTTAAAAGGCGTAAGACGTCGTTGTAACTATACGGATTCACATCTTTGACCTTGCTGCTATTGCCGAGAAATAATTTACAAAAATCATCAAGTGAACGTTGCTGCTTGCTGTGACTACGAATAATGCTGTCTACTTCGAGCCAGATGAGGGCTCCTTCTATGTAATAATCTTGGCCACGCACCCAATTTGGCCAGTTCTCGCTGCCGCCTCGCAAGAGATACGAAGAGCGTGCCGTATCTGCTAGGCTGCGCCAGCGTCTACCGTTACTGTTGCGTAAGCTGCTGACATAATAGCGAATGACATCATGAAAATCATCTTCGTTGCGTAAGTGAGCGCGCACCGATAGGACATTGCCAAGGTATTGGGTCAGCCCTTCATAAATCCAGAGCAGGGTGGTGTCCTTTTTGAAATGATAACTGTTGCTGAACATGCCTAGGGGTCGTCGATATTTTCCGCACCAAGAATGCACATATTCATGCGCCATAACACGAGTCGCACCGTAGGCGCCGGTAGGTAGGTCTGTCGCATTAACACCGTTTAAAGAGGAGGATAAATGTTCTAGGCCAAGATGCGGGAAATTATTGCTACAGGCTAATAAAAAATGGTAGTCCTCATAATGTTCATGGCCAAAGAGGGCGCGTGCTTCGGATACTAAATTACGCATGCCGTCGACGACAGATGCTGGACAAGCGATGCTGTGTTCAGTGCTACCGACGCAGTGTAGAAACACGTCTTTGCCATCACTATTTAATTGGTGGCTGGCGCTATTTTTTCCACAAATCATGGGACTGTCGATGACGGTTCTGAGCAGGCTTGGTGAAAATTGATAGAGCGTGCCAGTTGTATGATGTGGCAAGGCGCTAAAGAGTTTCCATTCCTCGGGAACCTGTATTTGTGCTTCAATAGTTATCTGATCATTGGCGAAGCCATCTGGATAGACCAGCATATTATTCCAGCTCATGACCCCATGATTTTTGTCACCATAACTATCGACGCCGATTGAATTGGTCGAGGGCTGGTTGCAGATGTAATCAAATTGAACCGTAATAGCGCTGCAACCATTGGGGATTTGCGTATGGAAGGCAAACATGTCGTGTGGGTCGCGTTGCCATGCAAGTATGCTGTTGTCGTCACTGTAAATTTGAAGGCCAGCCACGTTTTGAATGGCACCACGTGGTGCATGAATACCAGGTATCCACTTAGGCACCCATAGAGACAGGGGACCTGCTTGTACAGGGATGCTTATGTTGCTGTGAATCATGCCACGCGTGATATTGCGGGCATCGATGGATGCTGTGATGGTAATCGTGTTTGAGTCTTGGGCCTTGCTTTGCACAGCTGGGTCGAGTGTGGTTACGTCGTTAAGCAGGAGCTTTTGCGTCAGCAGTATGAGCGTAAATAGGCCGAGTAGTATCCACAGAATATGCTTGTGCGTCATAACGGTCTAGCATCCATTGGCGGCTTCAATTACAACAGTCCGCTGAGCGTATCTGTTGCGCCGCATCAAGCATTATTCCGGAAACAGACAATCATCGCTTGGATAAATGATGTGTGGCAAATGGCAGGCTTCTTCAACAGCTTCCCCGGTAATCGCAATACAGCCTAGAAGTCGATGGTAGAGGACCATGTAATGGCCGATGCACTGTTCGCTGCAGTTATACAGCGCGTGGATGTCAGTTTGTTCGGGGAGCGTCTCAATTAAATAATCGGCAATGCTAATGCTACCGTGGGCGTGGTCATAGGGATAATCGTCATCTTTAAAAATAGTTTTAATGTGTTTGAGCAGTTTAGCGACGGAATGCGCTTGTTCATTGAGCGCCTCAGTGAACTGTAAATCATTGGCGTAATTTTCGTAGAGGGTCAGTAGGCCATGAAGGCTCCACCATTGAAACCGTAATTGGGTAAGCACATCGATGCCAGCAGAGAGAGTCATCAATTGTTCGCGAGCGACTTTATAAGCGTGCACGGTTTCATCACGATCCTCTAACAGCTCATCAGAGCTTGGGTCTTGTAGCATTTTATAGGTGATGGCCATGCGTTTGATGAGCAGGTCTTGGAAGGGTTTGAGTGCAGTGCATTTATGCGCATGCTCACGTGTGGCGGCGTCGAGCGCTTCCTGAATAGCCTCAGTGCTATCGGCGGCGATGGATAATTTGTGAGGATCAAAACCAAAGCCGGCCGTTTTTAGGAGGAGGGCTTGGTGCAAGTTTTTAATGCGCTCATCGACGCTATCGAGTTCCGTGCCAATGTCGCGTAAAATACTGACTTCTTTTTCATAGTCTTGATGGCAACGACGCAAGCCGCGCTCTAGTTGCTCCATGCTGACGCTGCCGTCGATCGTATGCTGCTGCATGGGAAAGAGTGGATGGTAGCCCCATTGGTTTTGAAAATAGCGCAGATAGGCATTATGTGCAGCTTCTTCCTGTTCCACATGCACAATTAATTGTGATGTATTCATCAGTGTATGCGCTTCAATATCTATTGCGTAGGCATCTTGGTAGAGTGCGCGTGTTGCCGATAGGCAGAGTTCTTCGAAATCTAAAAACAAGTCAGATGCCGGTCGGCGCTCTAGGCTGGTAATGCCAGTGCTGTGCAGCTGCATGCTGCGCTGAATGCGATCATGCGTGCACGGATGGCTGTCGTAGAGGTTGCTGTTCTGGGTGAGACCCTGTTCGATGATTTGCTCTTTGGCATCAATGGGTATACGCTTCATGTTACTATAAATTAATGCAGGAATATTATCACCCAGACGCCGTTCGCGCCAAGCTTCATAGAGATCAGACATCGCGCCTTGTTGGGCCGCTTCAATAAGTGGGAGTTGTTTAAGTGTGTTAACGAAGTCATTTTTACCGACGACGTGAATGGCGTGTCGATCTGCATTAAATTCCAATTGGCGTGACAAGAGACTAGAGCACAGTTGTGCCAGATGCATTAATAGCCACAGCACAAATCGATTGAGCCAAATGAACGCATGAACCAGCACCGTGCAGATGTGCGCAATGCGTCCAAGTTTGCTAATGGCTTGCGCAGTGCGCTCCAAGAGCACATCGCAGATATCGCGTTGATAGACGACTTTAGCGAGCGAGTAATTTACCCGTTGAATAATATAACCGGCACGCATGCCGAAGCCTTGTGAAAAATGGCCGAATTCATGAGCTAAGACACCGGTTAATTGTCGCGTATCGAGACCAACAATTAAGGGGAGGCCAAGATGGAGGTCTAGTTTATTGGATGACAAGCCCCAGAACCCACGGTGAAAAGATGCGCCAGCATTTAATTCACAATTTAATAAAATGTTGTGCGGTTTAGCGCTGCCAATGCGTTGACAGAGTTGATCGACGTAATCGAAAAACAATGGTTCGGCACTGCGCTTGAGGGCAATAGCTTTATAGGCCATGTGGTCACGGAAAAAAATTGGCTTAATTAAAAAGAGCAGTGCCAGCGCTGGCAGCAAGACCTGCGGATGAACGATGGGTAACAGCAGGGCTTGTTGGTAGCTGTAATAGCCAACAGCTAGGACAAGGGCCGCGTAGCTGAGCGGGATCAAGAGCATCACGCAGGCTACGCAGATCAGGCTGAGTCGATAGCCGAGGGAGCAGGCCACAGGCGGCATGGGCTCGTGAAAGGCACGCGCCATGTCTGCATGCGTCAACGGCTTGCGTTGAATGCGGGTAGAAACCTTTTTATATTTAACTGTTTGCGACATAGACGTAGGTAACCGATAATAACTATAGGCTGCCGAGCCCATGCTCGCAAGTGTCTGCGCTGAACCGACGCTCGCGTGCATGATCAATCTGCGCAGGGCAATCTTGGTGGCCAGCCTCTGGTGATAGCTTCTGCGACGAAGAGATTTAGGCTGCAGCCCATGATCCTCCTGAGTACTCTGAATGCCAAGTACAGCCATGCAGCTATGGGTTTGCGTTACCTCTACGCGAACATGGGTGCCCTTCAGGAGCAGACCGAGCTACGCGAATTCACTATAAACGATGATGTGCCACATATTGCGGAGCGTATTCTGGAGCAGGATCCACAGATCGTCGGTTTTGGCATCTATATATGGAACATAGAGCTCAGCACAGATCTCGTGCGCTTATTGAAACAAATTAAGCCTGAGCTCTGCATTGTTATTGGTGGGCCAGAAGTGTCCCATGAAAGTAGTGATGATGAAATTTGTGCGTTGGCGGATCATATAATTTGTGGTGAAGCAGATAACTGTTTTGCGCAAACCTGCAGCAAGATATTGGCTGGCGAGCAACCAGAAAAATGGATTAAGGCTGAGATTCCTGACCTCTCTACGCTGAACCTGCCGTATGCGTATTATAGTGATGAAGATTTGGCTAACCGCATTATTTACATAGAAGCGAGTCGCGGCTGTCCATTCACCTGCGAGTTTTGTTTGTCTTCCTTGGATCAAAAAGTCCGCAATGTCCCAAGTGAACCATTTTTTGCAGCCATGCAAGATTTATTGGATCGTGGCTGTTCGACCTTTAAGTTTGTAGATCGCACCTTTAATTTGTCGCCGCGGATTGCCTGTGGAATCATGAACTTCTTTTTGGACCGTTGGCGCGATGGATTGTTTTTACATTTTGAAATGGTCCCAGATCGTCTGCCAGATGCAATTAAAGAGATTTTACCGCGTTTTCCTAAGGGTGCAGTGCAATTTGAGATAGGCATTCAATCAATGACAGCGACGGTTGGTGATTTAATTTCGCGACGCATGGATTTGGAAAAGACAGCGGCCAACTTTAAATTCATCCGTGAGTCTACGGGTATACATGTTCATGCTGATCTCATCATTGGTTTGCCGGGAGAAACCTTGGCGACTTTTGCGGATAGTTTTGATAAATTGTGGTATTTAAATCCCGGCGAAATACAAATCGGTATTCTCAAGCTGTTGAAAGGCACCCCGATTAAACGTCATCAGCCACAATATGCGATGCTATTTAGCAAGACGCCGCCCTATGATATTATTCAAAGCAATGATTTCCCTTATGCGCTGATGCAGCGCCTCAAGCGCTTTGCGCGTTATTTTGAAATATTTGCTAACAGCGAACGTTTTGAACGTGGTTTGGACCTCTTAATAGAGTCATCAGCACACGCCCCGTTCTTTGCTTTACTTGATTTCAGTGACTGGTTGTGGGCTGAAATTCAGCAGGTGCACGCAATTAACTTGAAGCGGCAGTATGAATTATGTGAGCGCTATCTGCGTACTAAGCTCGCGGTGCCCGAGGCGGCCATCATCTCGGCCCTTGCGGATGACTTTTTGGATAGCCGGCGAAACCCGACTGGATCACCAAAGGGACTGCCTGATTTCATGCGTTCACGCGTCGATGAGCTGCTGCGCCAGCGAAAATCGGTGCGTAGCGCATAATTTGTTCTGGTAATCTCGTCTGATCTCGGACAATGCGGCGTTAGCATCGCAGGTCTTTGTGCGGTGCTGGCCATCGAGCTCCTTTGAGTTAGATCGCCGAAGGGGGGTGTTATGACAAAAATAAAATTGAGCGATATTCGCCACGAAAAAGCTGGCATTGGTTTGGGACGTACTGGTGAATGGCGCATTGTTGCTCATAGTCACCCGCATTATGAAGTGCTGTTTATTACAGAAGGCAGTCAGCGTTTTCGCTATGGCGAAGACTGGTATGAGGCAACGGCCGGTGACCTAGTGATCTATGAGCCGGGTATGGTGCACGAGGAGTTTTCTGCATCGCCTGTATTTAGCCAATATTGTATTCGCTTTAGTAAGGCCGATGTGCGGCAGTGCGGTCTCCCGTTTCCAGAATTATGTAGTCCAATTGTTGCGATGGGTGATCGCTACCAAGATGTGCTTACGCTTTTAGATAATTATTGTGCAGAGTATCAAAACCCAGGTAGCAAAAATGATATTTTGATGCAGGCCTATTTGATGCAATTTGTTGTTATGTTGGAGCGCCAGTTGCACGGTGACGAAGTGCAGCGTTGGACCGGTGAATCCGAGGATTCTATTACGCGCATTTATCAGGTCCTAGAAAAGATACATAAAAGTGTTGGTTCACATTTGGATCTTAATGATCTTGCGGCGTCTGCAAAAATGTCTGTGTCGCATTTTAGTCGTTTATTTAAAGATGAATTTGGTGAGTCACCAAAGCATTATTTAATTCGCCAGCGTATGGAAAAGGCAAAAGCCTTATTAAGCGAAAGTGATATGAGTGGCCAAGAAGTCGCGCGGCAATTGGGTTACGATAATATTTACTTCTTTTATCGCCAATTTAAACAGCACACGGGCATGACAACGAGCGTTTATCGGACAAGCTGCACCGGACAGTGAGGCGGCGCAGCTTGCGAGTCTCAGTAAGAAAGTGAATACGGGAAGTACTGCTTGCCAATAGAGATACGATTTGTCTATAAAATACAGGTAGGCAGCCGAGCTGGACCTCAGGGTGGCTGTGGGGCGACTTCTTCTGCGGAAATAGCGGCGATAGAAAAGTGTATAGAAATCTGTCAGATAGTGCATTGTGAGCAGAAGGTGCCGATGCATAGAATAGGCCGTTCGATTGCGCGTTATTTATAAGGAGACCCGCGATGAGCTTACGAATC
>CBDUFM010000107.1:0-7508 GCA_965366325.1 uncultured bacterium | reverse complement strand
CTTCCTCGTCAGCGCGCTGTTTCACAACCGCAACCGCGTTGGCGATGTCGCGTACTTGTTCATCCAGAATAACTCGCTCACGAATACCCTCAGATTCACCAAAGCCACGGTAGTCAAATCCGAATACCGTAAAACCCTTCGCAGTTAAGGCTCTCGCGTAACGCTCTGGGTGAATATTTTTTTGCCCAGTAAAGCCTGAGCAGACAATAACGATCGGTAAGTCTGGGTTGTTAACGTTCTCGTCAGTAAAGAAAGCGCCATCAAGGCGTAGACCATCACTAATTACTGGGGCTTTTTGTTCAATCATAATTATCTCGTCCAAATGAATGTGTATGCTCGACAAAGAACTCCTTGTCTTAAGTCACATCATGTTCGAATTTTGATAGCAATAATTTAACAATTGCGACATTCTTATCCAGAAATACGACATAGATGAACTGCCCACTTGGTGACCACAGAGAATGAAAACGACACACACGTATCGCATTGGTTTTTTCCTTATTCCTGATTTTTCGATGCTCTCTTTTTCGGCGGTTATCGAACCTCTTCGAATGGCCAACCGCCTCGCTGGTTGCGATTTGTATCAGTGGGATATTTATGGATTCGAAGATAAAGAAGTATCGGCCAGTAATGGCGTTTCATTCTCGCCAACACAGTCAGTCAACAACATTGCTCATTTAGACTTGCTGCTGGTTGTAGCAGGTATTGGCGCCCATGTTGCTGCTGCGAGTGGCTCGGTGAACCAGTGGTTAAAGCAAGCGCTTCGTCAAGGCATCGCCGTGGGCTCGACTTCGACAGGCAGCGTGTTGTTAGCAAAAGCTGGCCTGTTAAAAAACAAAACGTGTACCGTGCATTGGGAGTCCGCCAACAGCCTGGCAGAGGAGTTTCCAAACATTAACGTGACCAGTGAGTTGTACGAATTCGACCCACGCACACCAACTTGTTCGGGCGGCCTAGCCGGTTTGGATATGATGCTTCATTTAATTACAAACCAACATGGGAGTGACTTGGCGAATCAAGTGGCAGAGCAATGCATTCACCCTGCGATTCGACCAGCGCATGATAAACAGCGGATGTCGTTAATCCGTAAGCACAACATCCGCCACCCGCGCCTGCTCGACGCTGTAGAGATCATGGAAGCCAACATGGAAGAACCGCTAAAGTGCTATGAAATTGGCGAGCAAGTAGGGTTATCGGTCAGGCAGATGGAAAGGTTATTTTTACAATACTTGCAAGACAAACCAGGCAATTACTACCTTCAACTGCGCCTAGAGCGCGCTCAACATTTGTTGTTGCAAACCATGCTGTCCAACACCCAAATCAGCACCGCGTGTGGGTTCAGTTCTACATCGTATTTTGCTCGCTGCTACAAAAAACGCTATGAAAAAACGCCGCGTGAAGAGCGACGTTTAGCTTAAGATTGAGTAAGAGAAAAGAAGTTCGATCTCTTCGATCTCATCGTGATGTGTCAGGCGACGTGTCAGACGGCTTATCAGACAACGTGCCTTGGTAAAGCAGTGATAGCCAAGCAAGTACCTGCTCTTTACTGGCTTTATCAAGTTGCAAACAGCCCTCTTCTATCGCTGACACGCGTGAAGCGGACAATTCTTTCTCTGCCAAAGTGCGAAACTTACCTCGCATCTCGTCTCGACTGAGAGGATTTTCAGGATTACCTCGCGCAATACAGGGAGGCGAAGTCAGTTTGTCGCCATTTTTCAACGTCACCACGACATGCGCCCAGCGTTCGGCTGGAAACTTATCATTGTAAGCGGGCTCTTCAATTAACTTCATCCGCTCCGTAAGTGCCAAGCGAGCAGGATCTTTCAGTCCTTTGGTGACGGCTTCTACCGTGACCGTATTATCAATAACCGCACTCGCGACTGAAAATGGCAAACTGTACTGAGCCTGCTCGGTTGTCTCTGGGCGCTTGATATGCAGGCACACCGCCTGATGAAAGCTATGAACTTCGATAAGTTCAATCTCATCAGGTTCTAGTTTATTTTCTTGTTGCAGCGCTCTCACTGCTTCAACCGCGGGTTGAGCCCAACGACAAACCGGATACGGTTTAAAGTATTGCTCCAGGATATACCAACGCTGCCCTAAATCTGCCCACAAAGCGTGAGTTTGTTGGTCCAGCAGAGTCACGGCTGGCGCGCCAGTAAAGCCCTCCTCTGCCAGCTCTGCACTGGCAAAGCCCGCCATCGCTCCCCAGCCAGAGCCGTCTTTGAGCATGGTTGGATGTTCAATACAACGCATCATTTGACTGCGCGGACCATAAAACTCGGCAATGCCGAGCGCGTGCTCTGTTTGTGCATCCGTTAAGTCTTTTCTTCTTGCAGACACCGCGGCGACGCCCAACGCATTCCAAGCACCAGAAGTATGATAATCACAAGCGGTTTGATGCAGCGCGATTCCGGCCCGAGTTGCTATTTCGTAGCCAATGACGAGGGACGTTAATAACTCTTCTCCTGTAACTGCTGAATCATGCATACTGGCGAGCAGCCCCGGCAAAACAGCGACGCCGACATGGCCTTTCGTCAGGACTTGGCCGTCGTGCGCGTCCATACTGTCAATCAACATGCCGCCATATAGAGTCGCCCCACAGCCACTGGCCGTGTGATCAGAAAACAGCATCGGCGTATCACCGGCAAACTGCTTCTGCGCGAGTTTGGCTACCATGTTTTGCAGCTGCGTCGCTTTACCAGCTGCGGCGACACCTAACAGATCCAAGACGCAATATTTCGCTTGTTCAATAACGTCAGCAGGAAGCTGTTCAAAGGTTAATTCGTGAATAAATCGATGAATAGATTGCATCGTCTACTGCTCCAGTTTTAGCGTTTTGTCTTCGATAATAGCGTTGTGATCAATGGTGTATTGCTGTCTCGCACGGTAGGCAGCTCGAATCTGGCTTTATCAATATCGTCCAATGACAAGGTTGCAGTTATCAAGGTTTCACCGTCTTCTGCCTGCGCCAATAGCTCACCCGTTGGAGACAAAATACAGCTTCCTCCCCAAAACCACGCTTCGCCCTCTGGCCCGTAACGATTGGCCATCAAAACTGGGGTTCCGTAGAGCACCGCATAAAATTTAACGTTAACTAACCAGTTGTCTTCATTGGAAAAGTCTTTACTGACAATACTGCTGGCCGAGTTGATCGGCGCGAGCAATATTTCAGGCTTATCGAGTAGCGCACAATGAACCAAAGGTGGGTTCCATAAATCGGCACAAATTAAATCCGAGCCTCGCCAATTTTCATCAAGACAAACACTGGTGGTTGCGTCACCAGAATGAAACCACTTGCCCTCTTCAAGCCCACCATAGGTTGGTAAATTGATTTTGCGATGCACAGCAACCACCGTACCACCGAGCAACCAAGCCATCGCGTTGTAGTACTCTCCCGGAGCGGCCTGTTCAACAAAGCCGACAATCACGGACATGTGCGGTGCAAGTTGCGCAAGCTCTTTAAGCCGAGCATCATCACGCTTCATGGCGACTTCACGCACAGAGGATTGGAGCTGGTATCCGGTCAAGGAGAGTTCAGGAAACAGCAATAGCTGCGACCCTATGGCCGCAGCTTGCTTTATGTAATCCTGATGAGTATTCAGATTGGCATTCACATCGCCTAACTGGGCGTTGATTTGGGCCACACTGACTTGCAGGATAGTCATGGTATTACCCCAAGTTATGCTCAGATAGGAACTGGCTTGCGACTTCTGAGATCGAACGTCGCTCCACATCAACTTGTTGATTCAAAGTCGACATCGTATCGCCATCGATCGCCGCAGAAAGCGCGTTCAGTTGCTCGGCAAGCTCTGGGTTCGCATCTAGCGTTTCTTGGCGAACCACAGGTGTGATCGCGTAATCAGGGAAGAACTGTTTGTCATCCGTTAAAACGGTAAAACCGAATGCTTTGATACGACCATCTGTTGCAAATACAAGCGCAGCATCGACTTCTTTCCCTTTCAGCGCATCATAAGTTAAGCCCGTATCCATGCGTTTCACTTGGTCTCGTGACGCTTTGAATTTGTAGGTTTTCTGTAAAGGTCGGAAGCCATCTTTTCGTGCATAGAATTCCGCATTCAAAGCAATGGTCATTGGCGGGTCTTTGCGCATTTGCTCGGCGAAGTCGGATAAGGTAGAGATGCCACGTTGTTTCGCATCGTCACTGCGCATAGCGAGCGCGTAGGTGTTATTCGCTTTTGAAGGGTTAAGCCAAACTAGGCCTTTCTTCGCATCGAGTTCCTTAACGCGTTGATACACTTGCTCTGCTGGGAGCTTGTCTTTGACTTTGTTGTAAATGATCAGTGATGTGCCCGTGTATTCCCAATAAAGATCAATCTGGCCGTTTTCTTGCGCTTTACGCAAAACCGCACTGCCCATGCCCGAACGTTTATCAACGTCGTAGCCTTTTTTGGTTAAATATTGAGACGTGATTTCCGTTAAAAGCTGTTGTTCTGTAAAGTTTTTACCACCTACGACGATTTCCGCAGATACGTGAAAACTTGAAAGCAGTACACCAACGGCCAGCAAGCGGCGAGTAATTTGCTTTAACATGTTTGACTCCTGTCTGTGTTCAATTTTTAGGATTGTTATTGTCTAGCTCTAATAGGGTTACAGCCTTTAGGTACAGTGACATAGGAAACGGCTCCTACCACACTGTCGATAGCGATAGCCAACATCGCTGTAGGAATAGCACCTGCCAGCATCATGATGGGTTCATCCAGATCAATACCGGTAAAAATGAGCTCCCCTAACCCACCGCCACCAATTAAGAAGGCCAGTGGAACGGTACCCACGTTGACAGCTAACGCCGTGCGGATACCGGCAAAAATGACGAACAGCGCATTAGGAATTTCAACCTGAAACAACATTTGTAACTCGGTCATACCAATGCCTGACGCCGCTTCTTTTAAATGAGCGGGCACTTCTTTCAGCCCGATGTAGGTGTTTCTGACAATCGGCAACAACGAGGCAATCGTAAGTCCAAATACCGCAGGCACGGTGCCAATGCCAAGAAAGCTCATTGCCAGCGCAAGAATAGCTAAAGTAGGAATCGTGGTCCCCACATTCAAAACCTGCATCGCCGATTCTGCGACTTTCTGAAAACGAGGACGGCTGAGCAATACGCCGACGGGAATAGCGATTAGGATCGCCAATCCACCAGACAGCAGCACCAGTTCAATGTGCTGAACCGTCAAATAAACAATGTCTTCTTGGTAGTAGAGGAACTCATCGATCGTACCCGCGCCATGTAAATAAATACCCAACGCAAAGACATACGCCAATACAACGAAATAGTAGGTTTGTTTTAGCTGATTGGTCACGATGCCTCCTTAGCCTGATGCAATGGCTGTGGCTCACTAAGAGAGGTATCGCGCTGATAAGTTGCGCCTAGATAATGGGTAATGCCGCGCTGTGTGACTTCGCCCACTAAGCGGCCATTCTCGTCAACACACGGCATCCAAACAATGTCGTGCGTGAACATCTTCGACGCGACTTTACGAAGATCATCCGTGGTTCGGGCGATTGTTTTCAGGCCGACATAATGTTCGCCGCAGTACCCCTTCATATTGATTGCGGTAGCTTTTGGCACATAACCGATAGGTTGGTGTTGGTCATTCACTAATATCACGGCGTCGCGATACCCATACGCGTCAATTTTGGTTAGAGCCTCGGCAAGCGTATCGTTAGGTTTCACGTACGCAAAAGTGGTCTGCATGACGGATTCAGCTGTAACTAAGCGAAGACGTTTAAGTGCGCGATCATCTCCGACAAAGTTTTTCACGAAATCATCTTTCGGGTGTGCGAGCAAATCGTCAGGCGTATCGTACTGAACCAGGTGACCATCACGGAAAATCGCAATTCTATCGGCCATTTTGACCGCTTCATCAATGTCATGACTGACAAACATGATGGTCTTGTTGAGCTCTTGCTGCATTTTAAGGAACTCATCCTGGATTACTTCACGGTTGATCGGGTCAATCGCGCCAAAAGGTTCATCCATCAGCATAACGGGAGGATCCGCAGCTAGCGCTCGGGCAACACCAATTCGTTGCTGCTGTCCGCCAGACAACTCATTTGGATAACGATTAAGGAAGACACTAGGATCAAGAGCCACCATCTCCAATAGCTCTTTTGCACGCGTCATGTACCTTGCCTTATCCCATCCTAATAACTTGGGAACCACCGCGATGTTTTCGCCGATCGTCATGTTGGGAAATAAGCCAATTTGCTGAATAACATAGCCAATGTTGCGGCGCAGAGTGACCGTATCCATCCCAGAAGTATCTTCACCACCAAGGTAGATCTTGCCCGATGTCGCGGGAATAATTCGGTTGACCATTTTCAGCGTGGTGGTTTTGCCACAACCGGATGGGCCAAGTAACACACATATTTCACCACTGGGAACTTCCATCTCAATGTGATCTGCGGCAGTCACCGGGCCATTAGGCGTTTCAAAAATTTTGGTTAGCTTGTCAATTTTGATCATTTGAATGTCCCTATTATTTGTCCTTTATCAAGCAGCGGTTAGGCCTGGTGGCGTTAATCTTTTTTGTAGTCGAATCAATCCGTAATCCGCGATGATAGCCAGAAGGCTGACGGCGATGGCACCAACGATCAGTTGTCGAGGATCACTTTGCGATATGCCACGGCTGATAAACACGCCCAACCCTCCTGCTCCGATATACGCGGCGATCGCCATAACGCCAATATTCATTACTACTGCCGTTCTCACACCCGCCATAATCACCGGAATCGCCAACGGAATTTCCACCATTTTCAAACGCTGAAAAGGCGTCATCCCGATGCCTCGAGCTGCCTCTCGGAGTGACGGTTCTACGTTGTGAATGGCGGTATAAGTGTTGCGAATAATAGGCAGCTGAGAATAAAGCAGTACGGTAATCACGGCGGGCACGTAGCCAATCCCATGACCAATGGTCGATAAGAGAGGAATCATCAAACCAAACAGTGCGATTGAAGGAATGGTGATAATGATGGACGCTACGTAAAGCACCACTTTCGCAACGCGCTCATTTTGTGTGATAAGAATGCCGATAGGTACGCCAGTTAGGATGGCAAGCCCAACAGCCAGAGCGACCAAAGAGATGTGCTCCATGGTAAGCGTACCTAGCAGCGCTAAGTTATCTATGGTGAAATTTAGTAAGTCCAAGTAGGTCTCCCCCAACTGTGATTCGCAACCAAGTTAACAGGAGATTAAATTACGCTACTTTTTATTAACAGTGTTGTAAAATAGCGACACGTTAAGATAGAAATACGAAATCGAAATGCCTTTGGACAGCGCCACATTTCGGAGATATTCAACCGCACTTATAACAAATGACAGGTAGGGCAAATCAATGCCAAAAATCATACGTTATTTAATGATTTCAAAGGCATTAATCTGGATACATTGGGGATGGGTAATCGAGAGTGCTTAAATTAAATCGGCGTTCACGCCAAAGCTGGTTTTGTGCTCTTCAATCACGACTTCGCTGCGGGTTTGAATA
>CBDUFM010000106.1:0-7546 GCA_965366325.1 uncultured bacterium | reverse complement strand
CAATGCTCACCGCACCGCCCACCGCATCGCAGACAGCGCGAAACAATGCCATGCCACATAAGACGCCGCGCGCTTTGGCGGTCATCTCTGCTCGCAATTGTGCCGTTTCCGGCACGAGGGCGGCAACGGTTAAATCATCAGCACCAGCCAAGTCTTCGTCTAGGGCCTTGCGGATGAGGGCACGTGTCGTTTCACTGTTCCATGGATTGGTCATACAAACATGCTGCAAATGACCGCCTTTAACACAAGTCACATCTCCAGCACTACTACCACACTATTTAGACTTGAAATTGCAAATCGACAGCGAAGCCGCCATCGACGCAGTTCTCCACCATGACCGACACACCCATAGCCAAGGCCAACTTGCGCACTAAGGCTAAGCCAATCCCAGTGCCTTTTGTTTTGCGGGTTAATTCATGTTCGCCACGATAGAAGGATTCGAACACATGCTTGTGATATTCCTGAGGAATACCTGGTCCAAAATCTCTGATGCGCAGTATAATTGATCCGGCCACTCTTTTTAAACAGATCACGACACGTTTGTCTTGGGCATCACCAGAAAATTTAATCGCGTTGTCGATACAATTTATAATGATCTGCAATAAGGCGTCATGCTCATATTTAACCGCAGGCAAATCGTCATCAGCCTCTATTTCTATGCTAAACTCGGCCTGCTGCGCATGCACCGCTAAAATATCCACTGCTTCCTGCACCACGGTTCGCAGATCACCAACCTGCAATGATAAATCACAATCATTTTTTTCCAAACGCGACAAAGTCAGCACATTATCAATCAATCGCGATAAACGCTGTGATTCAGCATGCATAGTTTGATAATACTCTAAGCGCTTTTCCTCAGAGCCCACCATGTTTGCCTCTAACATTTCAGCATGCATACGAATGGCGGTTAAGGGGGTTTTTAATTCGTGACTTACTGCTGCGACAAAATTTTGACGACGTTCTGCAAATTGGCGCATCACCAAAATCATACGATCGGTGATCCATAAACCGAGCGTCACCGCTAAAAGCAATGCAAGCGCTAAAACAATCAAGGTCCGCTCGCTCATCCCCACCGCTTCTGCCTGTGGCGGCATATCAATAAATACTGCACTATTTTGAAAAGGCGCATGTAACGGATGATAAAAACCAAAATGACCATGCTCCAGTTCGATTGCCTGTGCCTTTTCCGCATGATCTCCGTTTAACCACTGTAGCTTCCACATTTGGTCAGGAATATTTTTTTGCAGCTCCTGCTCGAGGGATGCATAGAGTGCGCCATTTGTCACTAAAAAACCCTGCTGTATGGTCTTCGCTGCCACTGTCACTTCTCTAAGCAGCAAGGTCTGATCGTTGTTCACTGCGACTGGTGAAAAGGAACTTAAATGCACGTCAATCTCATGTGGCACACCGTTTGTCGCATTTTCTGGCGCTTGCACTTGGCCTGCAATGTAAAACTGCTCGATCTCTCCCTGCGCCGTCTGCACATCCAGCTGCGCATCATTATTAACCACGCTATTTAGTTCATTATAAGTCTCCAACTGTTGCTGAATGATATTATTATCTGGATTACTTAACGCATACAGCGATGACTGGCTCACCTTTGACTGTGGCACCGTGTTATAATTCCGCGCAAAAGAGGAACGATTACCACGTGCACTCATAGCCTTTTTATTAGTCGCCACCAATGCCTGCTGCTCACCGTTGAGGGACACAAAGGGCAAAGACTCGGCGAGTGCGTTCGTCAGCGATTCTGGCGCATAACCATTTAATAAATCAGTTTGCTCAATCGCTGCATTAACTGTCGTACACAGATGCATGGCCTGCTCTGTATCGCGCGGCGGATCAGCTTTCCATAATTGACGATTGGTATTCACATGGGGAAATTCAACCAAGCCCTGTTCTGAAATTTGAAAATATGCTACAATAGGCGCGTTCTGCGGCGGGTCAGCTAATGGCGAACGGTATAATGCCAACGAACCTTCAACCTGATTATCAGGAACGTAATAATAGCTATAATGTGTAAAAGGACGATTTTCCTCGTCGCGCATAAATAAAGCCAGCTGCGTTTCAATATTATCAAAAACATCTTCCGCGATAACTTGATGATACAGTAACAACTCCTGCTGCATTGCATGTCGCGCCTGCAAGCCTAAGGCAGCAACCACGCCGACCGTCAATATTAAGATTGCGCACAATACTAAGCGAAAACGTTTCATCAGTTTTTCAAAGCCCAGCGATAACCTTCGCCACGCACTGTTTCAACAGCGCCCTGGCTTTTAATTTTAGCCAGTTTTTTTCGCAATTTCACAATATGCATGTCAACACTACGAGTTTCAATCGCATCCGGATTGGTGTAGCCCCATATTTCACGCAATATCCGGCGCCGACTGACAATCCGCCCCGGTTCTTCGGAAAATAAATACAGGAGGTCCATATCACGACGATTAATTGTTGTCTCCTCTAAGCCGCAGCACAATTTTAAATGTTCAACGACAATCGACATGTCACCAAGCGAAAAATCATCCTGCACAGCAAAGGCATCCGTATCTGACTGGCTCACAGCGTCGCCTGTCGAAAACTGCGCCCGCCGCATCATCGCCTTGACCCGTGCTAATAATTGAGCCACTGAAAATGGCTTGCACATATAATCGTCTGCACCTGATTGAAAGCCCTCTAAGATATCGGCCTCGGCCCCCTTGGCCGTCAGCATCATAATCGCCTGCTGTGGCTTCTGATCGCGTAGCTGCTTACAAATTTCAAAGCCATTTATGCTGGGCAGCATCACATCGAGCAAGGCTAAATCAAAGGACCCCTCTAAAGCCGCCTGTAAGCCGGCGCGTCCATCGGCCTGCCAATCAACTTCAAATCCAGCAAAGCCCAAGCAGTCACAAAGACCGCGCGCAATAGCGGCTTCATCTTCAACAAGCAGAATACGCTGATTCATGTCTGCAGTCTATAGACCCAAGGATCGCTGTGGTGTAACAGTTATGTAAATTCCACAAGTCACTGTAACACAGTGTCTTATGCGGAATACTCCACTTATGGGATAAGCACGGTTATACGTGCGCCGCCTAGTGCTGGGCTCTCATCCACACTGATCTTACCACCCTGCAGCTCAACCAGCGTGTGGGTTACCGCAAGACCAAGGCCGGTGCCACTGTCCTTAGTGGTAAAAAAGGGCGTAAAAATAGTTTTGCGTTCAGCCACAGGAATACCCGGCCCATTATCATCGATGTGTAATGCAAAACAATTTTGTCCATCCCATTCCTCTTCCGTACACTGCAATTTAAGCTCTGGCACCTTGTCAGTCACCGCCTGCACCGCATTACTCAGCACATTTAAAATAATTTGACGCATATGCGTTCCATCGCAGCACAACAAGCGATCCGCACCCCACTGATTATCAAAACTAATCGATGGCGCTATCTCCGCTTCACTATTTTCGTATTCCATTTCAATTAATTCAATACAGTTTTGCACAATCTCTGTAATTGGCACATCGCGTTTCTCAGCTTGCTTAGGTCGCGTAAATTCCAACAAACCGGTCACGGTCTTATTTAGATGACGCACCCCATCAATGACTGACTGCGCATAGCGATGCCGTTTATCATCCTCTGGTATATCGCGCGCCAATAAACTAGCAAAACCTTCAATTCCATTTAATGGATTGCGGATTTCATGCGCTACCCCAGCGGCCATTTCTCCGAGCGCCTTTAGGCGCTCGCCGCGCTCCAATTGCTCTTGCAGACGTCGCATATCCGTCACATCTTCACAGACTTCAACCGCACCTATGACCTGTCCCTTACTATCACAAATAGGTGAGGCCTTCGCTGAAATAATACGCAGGCTACCATCATAAGATCGAATGCGGTGTTCGTAGGGACCGCGCATAATCCCATCGCGCGTTACCTGCATCAGCTCACTGTCAGGAAATAATTCTGCATAAGCTGCTTCAATTAAATCGCCTTTTACACCACTGAACATTATTTCAGCAGCCGGGTTGCAGGCTGTAATCAAACCGTTGCAGTCCACGGCCATAACGCCCGATGACACGGAGGCCATAACTAAATTTAAATAAGCACTTAACTGATCCAGCTCTTGCACCTTGTCTTGCAACAAGGTATTGGTTTTTACTAATTCATTTTGTTTAACAGTCAGGACTTCTTCTAAACGCCGCGAGCGTGCTTCGAGCGCGCGCGTTGTTTCGTCAAACAGCTGCAATGCCGCAGCGATGTCCGGCAACGCATCACCATTTTGTTTATTCGCATTCAGATCGCTCATCAATAGACTCACAAATGTTTATCCTGATACTGCGGTTCTGCATGCTGCTGACCCTGATAGGCGCGCAACGCTTTGCTCACCAGCTGTTGTTGATGTACATCCGCGCCCATTGCCGTACGGCGCTGTATTAACGCGGCACCAATCCGGCGATGAGCTGCCGCACAATGTTCGACCTGTATCTGCAATTGCTGCGCAGCATCTTTATCCCATTGCTGCATATCGTAAGCCTGGATGCGCTCAATACAGGCAGCGCTCTGCTCCATCAGCTTATGAAGCGCTTGCCAATCACAGTGCTGCTGGGCTAAGGCTGCCTCTTGGGACAGATAGGCATCCAATAAGCACTGATAATCAGCCAAAGCCTGCGCTAGCATTTACTGATCACTCTCACGGACGATTTGGTCGTCCAATAATAAGTGGCTTGCATTCATGGTCAGCAAACTATTCGGGTGACTTGTTTTTAATAATTGAAACTCTTTATTCGCCTTTGCTAAAAACCCAGCGCGTTTTTCTTCGCTTTCCCAACGCGAACGATCTATTGAGAGTACACAACGCAAATACAAGAGCCGCGCACGCTCGCTCACTGGTAGATCATCAATGTCAATTTCTTTGGCAATGGCTGCACTACGCCGCAATTCTTCCAAGTTTACATCGCCATGTTGATTTAACTCACGGTAACACTCTGCCGCCTCAAGCTTGTTCACAGCAATGAGCATTTTTTCCTGTTTACCCACCAACGGTTTATCTGGCTTGTCTAGAATATCCACCTGTTGCTGCTTAGCATTTAATTTATTTGCTGCCTCAATAAAGGCCTGCCACTGCAAGTCGCGCTCAGCCTTTGCATCTTCTAATTCCGGCATCTCATCTGAGAAATATTGGCGTGGCCGTGTTCCATCATGGGCGGCAAGCTTATGTCCAATATCCTCGTCCAAGGCACGAATACGTGCACGCAATTGTTCAATCAGATCCTGATCAACGCTAACCGCATCCTCTTGCAATGGGTTTATAAGCACGGGCTCATTATCAATCTTGGGGCCAAAACCATCAATCGGCTTTGCCTCCGCATACACTGCGCAGGACAGGACCAGTAAACAGACACTGCATACAACACGCATACTCACTCCGCTACATTACCCTGAAAGGCCTCAATCGCCTTTCTAAATTTACCATGTTCGCGATAATAGCGACCCAAGAGCTGGCTAGCATAAGCGCGATCTCGAGCAGAAACTGTTTGGTCACGCAGTAATTCATGCAACTGCGACTCTGCATATTCTTCATCTTTTGCCATAATTGCCGAACGAGCCAAACCCAATCGCGCAGCATCACGCAATGAACGGCCTGGGCTATTTTGTAAAACTCGCTCATAGGCCTTTAAGGCAGCGGTAATTTTATTCATGTCATACTGATTTTGTTGCGCAATGCGATAACGACCTTGCGCAATATAAAACAAGGCCTTGGCTTTGGCGTGTCCCTGGTATTCACCCAAGCCGCTTTGAATATCAGCCAAAAGCTCATCAATTTGCAAACGCAGGGAAGCCTCATCCATAGCCTTACCCTTCAGCATCTGCATAATATAAGCTATCGATTCACGGTCCGCACTGAGTTCAGCATAACAGTGTGCAATTTTAACTAAAACCTGTGCATCTAAAAAACTAGAATCGGGAAAGGTCTCGCGCGCACGTAGAAAAGCAGCAAGCGCCTCGGGGAAACGCGGCTCCTTAGCCCGCAGGAAACACTCACCAACACGGTAAAACGACGTTTCATAGATATGCTCTAAATCTTCTTTAATTAATGGATCAGCATTATTATTCATATAATCGTCAGCAATACTACGGTACAAAGTTTGTGAATTCACAAAATGAATGTCACTATTAGCAAAATTATTTTTACCGGCTTCTTCTGATCCGATTTCATATTCACACTCGGCCAAATAAAAGTCCAGCTTATGATTGCCACCATTCTCTTGCTTGAAGGCGTTAAAATAGTCACGCGCTGCTCTATACTCTTTACGCTTTATCATCAACACGCCTAAGATATAATGGGCACGAACAATGTTGTTATGCGCGCGCTTATCATTCTTAAACTTTAACAGCATATTGTCGAGGATGTCTTCCGCTTTCTCTAGGGCCAACTCATCACCCTGCTCGATGCCAAACTGCTCACTAGCCTTAGCTGCTTTAATATAGACATCTGAAGGCACATATTCATTTTCCAAGGCTAAGCTTAGATAATTCAAATATACCGCACGTGCTTCACGATACTGCTTTAATTCCATCATCGTATCGCCTACACCCAATTGCGCCTGCTTAACCCAATAGCGAACCTTTTCATTCTCGTTAGCTAATTCACTAAAAGTATCAGACACATCAAAAAAGGTCTGGATTGCCGCTGAGTATTTACCCGATTCAAAATATTGGCGCGCGCGCTGATACAATGCATGTGCAGCAATACCATTGTCGCGTTGTCGTGACGCCTTATCCCAAGCATCCAAGGCCAAGTCGCGTAGCTTATCACCAGGTCGTGGATGATTACGCACGGGATAGATAACAATTTTAGTACGGTCACCATCTTCTTCCTCAGACCAAGCCAAACCACCCTGACCAAGCAGAGCAGTCAACACTTGTTGCCACGGCTGATCCTTCACATGAAGATTAATTAACTGGTTACGGTTAACGACCTGTTGATCATCCCAACCCTTACCGATCAAATACAGCAACTCACTGTAGACCATCACTGATTGGCCATTACGAACACGTGCGGTTACATCGTAACTGCCATCGTTGTATGGTTGAATCGCTAAGTGGTTATTATTCAGGCGCGTAGACACCAATTCTTCGCCAGTTTTTTGACGCTCGATGTTTGTACTTAGCGCGGTGCTTATCTCGGTATTTTCCCAATCAGCGTCGAGGCCTTCAATTTTTTTCCCACGAATGGCCTTACGGGCACGCTCAACGGCTTCATGTAGGGCCTTAATATTCGAAGACAAGGATTCTATGCTCACGCCTTTATTGTCATTGGACTCATCTTCCTTATTGGCCTGTTCATCTGCACCGGGCTCATCTTCTACTGGAAAATGCAGCTCACGTAATATGGGTGGTAGGTAGTCATGCGGTTTAACCTCTGCATCCTCAGCTAACAACAACGCACTAAAACCCATCAGCAGCAAAACACAACATAGTTTTATCATACTCCACCTCGACTACTGCTTAATTCTAATTGCGCCGTATAAATACGGCCAAGCATCAAGTAGGCTTCTTGAATAATTTTT
>CBDUFM010000105.1:0-7558 GCA_965366325.1 uncultured bacterium | reverse complement strand
CATAGCTTCACGGATGCCGCTTTGGATGAGCTCGTCGGCGATTTCATTTTGGATAGCTTGGCCAAAACGTTTCTTGACTAAACCTTTTGGTGTCTTGCCTTTACGGAAACCCTTGAGGTTGATCTGGGTAGAGTATTGCGCAATTTTCGCTTGTTCGCGGGCAGCAATCTCATCTTGCGTATAGTTAAGGGTGAGGGTTTTACGTAGGGGACCAGCGTCGACGACAGAAACTTCCATGATATTTGAAACCTTTGAGAAATGTGGAAATGACCCTCAAACAGGGGGGCAGAACTCTAGTCGCTACTGCTGACACTCAAGTCTAAACCGGGTCAGAATGCAAAAAAACCGACAGAAGCGCGCTTCTAAGCGATTTTGAGACTTAGGATTGAAGATTCAGGGCCGCAAATACGGCATCAGCGCTACTCGCCGTGCACAATTGCTCATAGACGGATTGCTGTTTGAGCTGATTGGCAACCGTCGCCAAGACTTGTAGATAGGTTTTGCGTTCTTTGTCGGTTGCAGCGATCATGATCAAAACATGCACCGGCAGATCATCTATCGCATCGTACTCGATACCGTGACGAGCAATGCCGATGCAAATGGTAAAGCCATTATTGCTTTCGATTTTAGCATGCGGTACGGCAACCCCTTTGCCAATGCCGGTACTGCTGACTTGCTCGCGCTCAAAGATGGCATTGCGAAAGGCTGTGGTATCAGTGATTTCAGGTGCTTGAGCCGTGCACTGGGCTAATTGCTCGAGTGCTTCTGGCTTACTAATGGCTTGGTCGAAAAATAAGACCCGCGAGCTATGGACAAAAGGTGAAAGATCCATCAGCGGTAGCGGCATAGTTATTGGTCTTCAAACTCGGTCAGTAGCGCGACCAAACTTTCTGCATCGCTGTGTTTGTGTAAAAATTGACAAAAATGTTCTTTACGAATTTGCGTGGCAAAATTACGCATGAGGTCGAGATGCTCTTCGCGCTGTGCTTGTGGCGTTAACAAGAGAAAAACGCTGTGCACGGGTTCGCCATCAAGGCTGTCAAAATCGAGCCCATCTGTGCAACGCCCATAGGCGCAGATGATGCGGTCGACTAAATCGGTGCGGCAGTGCGGAATGGCAATGCCGTGGCCAATGCCGGTGCTGCCGCGTTCTTCGCGTGCCAGCGCACCACTAGTAATTTCGGGAATATCGGTGGCTTTAATTTTTCCTGCTTCAGCAAGGCTGTTGGTCATTAATTGAATGACATCAGCTTTCGTCGCATCCTTAGGGAGTACGGTGTATGCTTCTTTCACGAGTACACGCGACATCAGGCTAGCGCCCATAAACTTCCCGTCCTCTCAGGGTGAATAGCGAAACTGCGCAGGCAGCGTCTTCTCCTCGACCACAGTAATTGCGGTGAGAGGAGTCTCCGGAATATGGGATCTTCTGGTGAGTCGTCAACGCGCAAACTGTTGTTTTGAGGGGCTTCGCACGCCAAAAGGTCAATTAGGCACCTAGGAGATTGTCGAATTGTTATAGATCGGGCACGATTGTCCTTGTGGTAGACCTTTTGCTGACAAGCTTCAATCGCCATGCGTTTGATAGAATCGACCCAGAACCCATTAGTGAAGCGTTTGTTTGCCCTGCGTAAGAAGGCGGAGCGTAGTCGTCAGCAGCGTTTTTTGGTCGAAGGGAAGCGCGCTATTACTGGCTTTTTTGACCATGGTTGGCAAGCCGAAACTCTGCTGATTCGCAGTGATCGTGACTGCCCAGCTGATTGGGCGGCCCAGGATAATTTTGCGGTTAGTGCAGCGATTTTGGATAAATTAAGCAGTCATAAGCAGGATTCCGGCTATATGGCTGAATTTGCGATACCGGCTGCGACTGCCGTCGACTTAGCGGCTGGCGGCTTGATTCTGCACGGCATCGCTGATCCCGGTAACTGTGGGACGCTGATTCGTTCAGCTGCTGCCTTCGGTTGGCAGCAGGTGCTGTTGCTTGCCTCGGTGGACCCTTACGCACCCAAGGTCATACAATCGACCGTCGGTGCCCTGGCAGCAGTGCGCATCATCGTCGCCGACGAGGGGCAGTCCTTAGCGGCTTTTGCTGGTCAGGCACCACTAGCTGGTTTAGTGATCGCAGGCGGTCAGGATCCGCGGCATATGGCTGCTCTGCCACGCTGGTTGGTCGTAGGGAGTGAAGCGCACGGTATTCCGGCCGATGAGTTGCCGTTTTGTGATGAATTAATCAGCATTCCCATGCACGGAACTGTTGAGAGTCTGAATGCAGCAGTAGCCGGCTCAATCGCAGCCTGTTACTTGGGAAAACACTGAAACCCTATAGACTCTAACGTGTAAGCGTTGAGGGGAACTTGTTGGCTGACGATGATTATGTTGAATTGATTGCATTACTGGAGCAGCGCGCCACAGCGTTGAAGCCCCGTAGTGAATTAATAGACAGCGCCATCAGACGTTGCGAGCGTCATCAACTGGCCAATCCGAGTAAAACCCCAGAAGCTGATGCTGAGCTTGCTGATCACGACGAAGAAAATGCAAGCGCATCGGCCGCTTCTGAAGCAGACGCCCAGTCGAGTGCAGACGCA
This sequence comes from uncultured bacterium, assembly GCA_965366325.1. Classification (GTDB taxonomy): domain Bacteria; phylum Planctomycetota; class UBA11346; order UBA11346; family UBA11346; genus JANQLF01. The sequence goes on along the minus strand of CBDUFM010000105.1, from coordinate 4,976 downwards.
GCAGCGGATGCGATGGATAAAGCGCAAACAGAGATGAGTGCTGAGCAGACTGTTGAATTATCAGTGGCTAGAACGCTCGAAGAAAGTCGCTTGTCGGATGAACAATTAGAGCAGCACCGCAAGGTCGCCGAAAAACATAAAAAGAAAACCCCAAACAATAAAAAACGTCGTCTGCTGACGCCCGGTACCGAAATTCAAGGCTACCGTATTTTGGGCTTAGTCGGCAAAGGCGGCATGGGGCAGGTCTATCGTGCGGTGCAAATTAGCATGAATCGCGAAGTCGCCTTCAAAGTATTGTCGCCGCGTTATGCACAGAGCAAAAGTTTTCGCACGCGCTTTTTGCGTGAAGCACATTCCGCTGGGCGCTTGCATCATCGCCATTTGATTGCGGTGCACGATGTGGATGAAACCCCTGAGGGCATGCTGTTTTTTAGCATGGAAATGGTCGAAGGTAAAAGTATTGCAGATATGATTGATGACCAAGGCCCGCTTGATGAGCCCGAAGCATTACGCATTTGCAAGCAGACCTTAGAGGCCCTGGCCTATGCGCATGATCGCGGGATTATTCACCGTGATATTAAACCCGACAACATTATTTTAAATAGTGAGGGATCGGTAAAAGTGGCCGACCTCGGGTTGTCGCGTATGGACGAAGAGGGCGACGAAGAAAATGATGGTCGCGTGACGGCTGCAAATACGATGATGGGCACGCCGTATTATATGTCGCCAGAGCAAAGTCGCGACGCCCATAATGTTGACCACCGTGCCGATTTATACAGCGTTGGCGCCACCTTATATCATATGATTTGTGGTGAAGTTCCGTTTGACGGCGAAACACCATTGGATGTGGTGGTAGCAGCGAGTACGGAAAAATTAGTCTTTATAGATCCGCAGCCAAGTAGCGGCACCAAGCGTTTTATTCAATTGTTAATGGCCAAAGAGCCAGATGCTCGACCAATGAATGCGCATGAGGCGTTGCAGATTTTACAGCGCTTAGAGGCGGACCCACGTGCATCCTTAAGTAAAACCAATAGCACTAAAATATTAGTCAGTGTCGCGATTATTGTATTAATTGCGATGCTGATCATTGTCGCTGCAGTGAGTAGCGCGCCACGTCATGCGGCCGTGCCTGATGGGTTTGATGAATCGGCACCACAGTCGCAGCACGATGATGACAGTGCCAGTGCCGCTCCCGTAGTGGCAGCCGCCGAGCCGGTTAATTTATTTGAAAAATTTTATTACGATATCGGCGAACAGCCGGTGCATGCAGCTGATGTCAGTATTTTTAAAGACGATGGCCATGGGACCGTGCGGTTTGATGCGCTGAGTGGTGACCAAGAGCGGACGCATTTTCAGATAGATATACTCGGACGCCGTCCAGCTGATCGTAGTATGATGGTCTTGCAATTTATGACCTCCAATAATTCGCGTGGGCAACGTGGCCGTTTAGGTATCCCTGGGATTATGATTACCTCTCGCGGTATTTTATTTGCACATAATGAATTGTTTGCTGGTCGGAAATCAGATCGTATAGGCGAGCATTTTTCTCAACGTTTAGCTGAGCGTATGGCCGAACGTAAGGACCGTGACGGCGGGGTTACCTTATTAGGCTCACTCGCCAATCATATGACCATTGATGTGATCACTGATGGAAAACGGGTGACCATTGCGGTTGTCGGTCAAGAGCAGGATAAGGTCACGATTGATTTAAACGATACCATTCAATCAATTGATTTGCGCTGGTCACTCAAAAGTGAACTCAAGGGCGCATTAACCTTAAATCGCAAGCACTAGGTTTACTGTGTCCATTAGTTGCTGCAGTTGCTGTAGTTGTTTCAGTTGCTGCAATCGTCGTTGTGCTAGTCGCTGTAGGTGCCGCTGGCTGTAGGTGTCGCAGTAGCGCGTTTAACGACCCCAGGTTAAATACGAGGCACCCCAGCTAAAACCGCCACCAAAAGCAACCAAGAATACTTTGGTGCCATCTTTCAGCAGTCCGCGTTCTTCTGCGTCTGCAAGCGCAAGTGGAATCGTACCCGCAGTGGTATTGGCCACGCGATCAATATTAATAATCACCTTATCCATATCCAAGCCCATGCGTCGTGCCGTTGGCTCAATGATGCGCAGGTTGGCTTGGTGGGGGACTAAAATATCGATGTCTTCTTTAGTGATGCCGATTTTGTCCATCAGATTGGTGGCGACTTCGGCCATACGACGAACAGCATGTGGGAAAACGGTGCGACCGTCTTGAACCAAGAAATGTTCGCCCGCGGCAAGTTTCTCTGCAGTCAGGGGGTTGGCACTACCAGAGCAAGGTAACGAGAGGACCTGAGCGCCACTGCCGTCACTGCGCAGGGCAAAGTCGACAATGCCGCGACCATTATCTTCGCCGGCTTCAACGAGCACCGCGCCGCAGCCATCACCAAAGAGGATGCAGGTGTTGCGGTCTTCGTAGTTAATAACGCTCGACATGATATCGCCAGCGATCACTAAAATCTTTTTACTGTGGCCTGATTCAATAAAGGCCGTCGCCGTGCTCAGTGCGGCAACAAAGCCATTACAGGCATTGGCCATATCAAAGGCAAAGGCAGTTTTCGCCCCAATCGCATCTTGAACGATATTGGCGGTGGTCGGCATCAGATTGTCGCCGGTAATCGTGGCAACAATAATGCCGTCGAGTTCGTCTGCTGCGACTTGGGCTTTTTCTAGGCACTGTTTGGCAGCTGGAATGGCGAGGCTGCTTAAGGCGGCGCCGGGTTCGACGATGCGGCGTTCTTTAATCCCTGTTCTTGAAACGATCCACTCATCATTGGTGTCGACCATCTTTTCCAGTTCGGCATTTGTAAGTCGTCTTTCTGGCACGACCGCACTGACTGCTACACATTTTGCTCGAACACCTGTACTCATCTGCACTCCACATGCCAGTTTACCTGATGCTTGTAGCATGAAGCGGGCCCAAGACTGCGCAAGTTTGACGACCCTAATTTGAGCCAACGAGGCGCTGCGCTGGCAGCTCTTGGTTGCATGCAGACGGATGCTACAAGGATACGCGCCCCAAGAGGTATATTGACTATGACTGTACGCGTTCGTATCGCACCGAGCCCAACGGGTGACCCACATGTGGGCACCGCTTACATCGGATTGTTGAACTACTGTTTTGCCAAAAGTCATGGCGGCCAGTTTGTCTTGCGTATCGAAGACACCGACCAAAGCCGTTGCACGGATTCCTCTAAACAGGCTATCATGGATAGTTTACGTTGGTTGGGCCTCGATTATGACGAGGGCCCAGACGTTGGTGGTGATCATGGCCCCTATATCCAGAGCGAGCGTGTAGCTCAAGGCATCTACCTGAAATATGCGGAGCAACTCGTCGAGCAAGGCGACGCCTACTACTGTTTCTGCACCGCCCGTGAATTGGACGCGATGCGCAATCGTCAGCGCCAAATGAACGAACCGATTATGTATGATCGCCGTCATCGTGGTCTCTCACTCGAAGAAGCGCGCGCTCGTATCGAGAAGGGGGATGCCTACGTCATTCGTATGAAGTCACCACTCGAGGGTGAACACGTGTATAAGGACCGCCTGCGCAAGGGGCCCGTGGTCAAAGCGTGGAAAGAAATCGACGATCAAGTCTTGCTCAAGGCAGACGGTTGGCCGACCTATCATCTCGCGGCGGTAGTCGATGATCATCTGATGGGCATTACCCACGTGATCCGTGCCGAAGAGTGGTTGAACTCCTTGCCCAAACATACCTGGCTGAATAAGCAGCTTGGATTTGAGGCACCAGAATATATCCATGTCGGTTTATTGCGTAATGCGGATAAATCAAAAATATCCAAGCGTAAAAACCCGACCAATATTTTGTGGTACCGCGACCAAGGTTACCTGCCGCAGGCATTGCTAAACTTTTTAGCCTTGCTCGGCCATAGTCACCCAGATGAAATTGAAAAATTCGACTTAGCAGAAATGGTGCGCATTTTTAATATTGACCGCATGAATGTTGCTGGCCCGGTATTCGATATGCAAAAACTCAAACATATTCAAGGTCAATATTTCAGAGAGCTTGATGCCGCTGCTATGCGCAAGGCCATTCATGATGGCATTGATCAGCGTATGGACGACATCCTGCCCTTGATTAATGAACGTATGGTGTTTGGCGCCGATTTTACCTGGCTCACATCCACGTTTTTTGCCGATACTGTTAATCAGCACCTTGATGAATTAGTACCCAAGAAATGGGACGCCAAGCAAACTGGTACTGTGCTCGAGAAGCTCCAATCAGCAATTAAAAAAGCCATGAAACGCGCTGACTTTGAATGGAAAGCCGAAGCGCTGGAAGCGCTGGTCCGAGAATTCGCTGAAAGCAACGAACTGCATCCCAAGCAATTCTTCATGGCCCTACGTGTCGCCGCAACCGGTAGCAAAGAGACGCCACCTTTATTTGAAACCATGGAACTTATTGGTCAGTTAAAGGTATCGGAGCGTCTTTCAACAGCTGTGCGTAAGTTGAAGTCAGTTCGTTAGACGATTGCTCTTTTTGACTTTTAAAACCGGCGGCTGGGTGGCTGTCGGTTTTTTTGTGGAGGGATGTGCGCTGGCTTGGGCTAAGGGCGCGAGTCGGTCAATAAGGGCGAGTGAAATAAGTCTTGAATTTAAAGTGATCATGGGAAACCTCTGATCTATAGATCAAGGGAGGTGAATGACCCTGATCAAGGGGAAGGAGAGTCTTATGCCCAATAATGATGCGTGTTCAATGAGGCTCGGCGTGATCAGGGGTTTTCCTAGAGCTGTGCAGTTTGGAAGATGTGTGTGTACCTGCTATTTTTTAGCATGTGTTGAGCTGATAGATGTCATGGAATCATTTAGAGTTGGTTGCTATGAGGGTGTGGAGTAGCTATGTCCTTCAAAGGAATTGTTTTCCTATATCCATAATGCGGTACTTCGTATGTGGTCACGTCAATAATTAGAAAGAGAGCCAT
>CBDUFM010000104.1:0-7559 GCA_965366325.1 uncultured bacterium | reverse complement strand
ACTTCCACCCCTACTGCAGCCTCGAACGTTACCAACATAAAGAATTTGATCGCCAATGTTATGCCTACTGCGGCAAGGGCATGGCGCGACGCTGCCGCGTAGACAGCAGGCCCTTGTTAGGCCTATGCTGGAAAGGCATGCGCGAAGTCATTGTGCCGATTTGGCGCAACGGCCAGCATTTTTTAACCGTGTTCGCAGCAGGTTTTCGCGACCGCGATGGGCAACATGCGCCAACAGCAAAAAACTATTCTAAGGCCATCCTTGAGACCTATCAGGCGTTACCGCTGTATAATGATGAGACCGCGCGGCGCTTAACCCGCGTCCTCTACACGCTTGGCCAAGGACTCCTGCAAGAAGTAGAAAATGCACGGCAACAAAACGACAACAGCGGTGGGCGCAAACAACAGATTCAATTATTTATTCATTATCATGCGCACAAAGAATGCTCGCTCGATCTACTCGCTCGTCATTTATTTCTTTCGCCATCGCGTACCAGCAAAGTTGTCAAAGAATTATTCGGCGTTGCTTTCCAGGATTTAATTATCGCAGAACGTCTAGAACGCGCCAAACACCTCTTATGCACCACCCAACAGAACCAAGAAACTATCGCGGAACAATGTGGATTTAAAAATCACTATTATTTTAATCGCCTATTCAGCAAATTAGTACAGCAAAGCCCCGGTGCATATCGCAAACAATTCACTCAATAATTTTTAAACTTTCCGTCGCAGAACCACGACCCGCCATGGTGGCGGCCTCGCCAAGCTCTGCCAGTGAGACCATTGCCACACGCAAACCGCTTAAGCGTGAGCTCCGTGTCGGTGGACGCAGCACACACCAGATAAAGCCGCGTTTTCTCACACGGTCATCAGCAATTAAAACACGCCAACCTTCGCTCAAGACACCAATGCCATTGGGATGGTAGGCATAGGCCCTGTTCGCATAAGCGCCATTACTACTCAGATTCGTTTTATCCAATTCAGCCAAATCCTGCGGCGCACGACTCATGACTGATTGAAAAGCCAGTAAATCATCCGCAGCAACTAGTAATTCTGGCGGTGCATTTTTCTCAGGCCAAGGGCATTTTTGCGCATGACGCTGTTCACGACTCGAAGCACACGAGCAAAGCAATAAGGCCATTAAACAGCACAGCAACAGTGAATAGCGCATCTTACTCTCCCGCTTTCTTCATTTTTGTTTCGCCAACTGTTTGAATAGCTGGCAATGGCGTCAAGGCCTCATGGATCTTTAATTTCAACAATCGATTAATGTGATCCTGTAAAATGTCTGCTTCAACCGCAGCATCTAAACGTGACATTTCTCGGCGTAGTTGACCGCTTAAATCAGCAAGCTCCTCAGGGCTTGATACCACCTGGGGAGTCAAGAACACCAATAATTCAGTATTTGATTTGGTTTTTACAGTGCGACGAAACAACATACCGAGCAAAGGAATATCACCGAGAATAGGCACCTTGCGAATAGTTGACACCGAAGAATCCATAACCAATCCACCAATTACAACTGTTTGACCATTTTCAATGGCTACACGCGTGGTCATCGTACGTTTGCGGATAATTGGCGATTCCACATCGGGAGCGACGGGGATGCCTTGATCTGTCAGAGCAGATAATTCCTGGGCCACATCTAACACAACCCGACCATCACCATTAATCTGTGGCGTTACCGTTAAAATAATACCAACATCACGGCGATCAAAGGTCGTAACAACATTGTTATCCTGATCAGTGCGCGAACCTGTAATAACCGGTACTTCCTGACTAACATTTACCACCGCTTCACGATTGTCGGTTGTTAAAATATAAGGCCGTGACAAGACATCGAATTGCGTCTTGGTCGACAAGGCACTAATCGACGCCCGAAAGTCATCGTTCTCCATAACAAAGCCATTTAATCCCAAGGTCGAATCAAAAATATTAAAATCGCTAAAGACACGATTAGATCCGGTCGCGGCACTATCAGCACCACCCTGTAACTCTACGCCAATATCCACGCCGTCATCAGCAGTCACCTCGGCAACTAAAACACGGACCAAAACTTGACGTTGTTGTTGATCCAACTGTTCAAGTAAATCTTGCAGACGTGAAAAGTTGCGTTCCGGCGATAAAACCATAACCGAATTACTTGTTTCATCGGGCACCACACGTACTTGGCTTGATAAATCCAAGGAAGAATCGCTTGTTCCAGTTGCTGCAGCCGTCTGACCCCGATTATTACCACGTCTATTTTGCTGATTGGTATTGGCAGCACTTGTCGTCGTTGTATTTGAAAACAAATCATTTAATGCCGTAGCGATCTCGGTAGCCTTACCATTTTTTACCTTATACAGAAAAACAGACTCGCGCGATGCATTATCAATATCCATTTCTTCAATAACCGTTGATAGCGATGTCAATGTTCCCGGCGAAGCTCGTACCACAACGCTATTGGTGCCCGTGTCAGCAGCCGCAACCACCTCACTGCCTATTGGCTCATCTTCGGCAGCCTGCGCATTACCACCACGGCCACGCCATCCACCTTGCTGATTATTTTGCTTAGTCTGACCATAGACATCGTTAATGACTTTGGCCACTGAGCTGGCATCGGCATTAATTAAATGATAGACACGCACCGCCTGGACACCACTCACTGAACCATCGATGGCTTGTATAATCGATGCTATTCTGCGCACGCTGGATTGTGTGGCGGTTAAAATTAGACTATTACTGCTTTCATTTGCTGAAATAGTTGCTGAATTTGCATCCAACAAAGGTTGTAAATTCTCAATCAGACTGGCAATATCTGGGTAACCATTTGGTCATTTTCCGGAATGTTACTCGGATTTGACCCCAACTGGACCGGCAAGTTTTCACGTCGTGCACTCGCCACCGGAACCACGCGCAGGGTTTTTCCACGAATCAAGGTCGTGTAACCCTGATCATAAAGCACCCCACTCAAGGCATCGAGTGCTTCATCAATGCTGAGTGCCTGTTTTGATACCAATGTAATTGGCTGTGGCAGCTCCACTGGGTTAATGATAATTAAGCCAGCTTCCTGCGACAGGTGGTCCAAAATTTGACCCAAGCGCGCACCACGAAATTCCATGCTGATTTTTTTATCAGCTGGGTCAGGACTCGTAGTCGGTGTTTCCGCTGCTACTACAGCAGTTAATGGCATGAGTAAACAAAGCAGCAGGAGCACCTGCTTATGCAATGGGTTGTTCATAATTAATTCCCGTCTTTTCTGCTGCGACGATTACGCAATCGCTCTAAGATGGCCTGTCTGTCTGCCTCACTGGTGGTACTGCTTGCTGCTGTGCTGGAACCACTACTACGCGTGGTTGTAGATGCAGCCTGACTACTTGCAGCCGCTGCTGGAGCTCCTGCACTAGAAAATATTTTTCCTGCAAAGGTAAATCCAATTGCGATAGCGCGTTCTTCAGGCTGCGCTGCCTTTGCATCTGTCGTACCCTCAATATCAGTTTCAGTTAACACAGCCGTTTCTTTTTCATTATCTACGGAGGCATCAGTTTTTAGTTCGGACGCAGCCTGAGCTAATTGAATAATAAGCACATTCTGCTCAAGACGCTGTAATAAAATACCATCAATGGATTCGCCAATACGCTTTTCTACGTCTTCGGCACGCTTCGTATGGCGTAAAAATACGCGTTCTTGATCTGCCACCCGCGTGATGCCAACAAGTGCCCAAGTCCCGGGGTCGACGACGACTTGGATGGGTGGTTTAACAATTGGAGCCTGCTTCACCATCGGCAGCGGCTTGCGACGCTGCGACAAAAACGGCTTGGCATCAACAATATACTTATCAACGGCAGTTGTGAGAATAGCACTTTGCCACAACGGCGTCTCTTCGGGAACCGTGCGCCCCGCACGCGCATGCTCCGACACAATCAGTGTGCTCAATGCTACACTTAATTCCATGTGATCTTTTTTGCTATCATGGCTAGCCAATTCACAACGCTCGAGGCGCAAAGGCATAGGTGCTTGTTCAAGGGCACTTACAAAAGCTTTTAATCCGCGTAAGTGACCCTGCGCGGTAAGCGACATATTAATAGTGGCATACACCTCAGCAGAGCCCTGCCCAGGACGTGTATGACCGCCAACATGTTCTATCAGGACCTCATGCTCGCTTGCACGTGCAACGATATATTCCTGCATTTTAAAGCGTGCCGTTTGTTCATCTGACAAGAGCCCAGTAGCATGACGAGAACGCCAACGCTGCAAAATAAGATCCTTACGATCTATTAAAACCAATGCTTCGCTGCGTTGTTTTTCTAATTGCGCTATTTCTTGATTTTGTTCCTCAAACCACGCCATCAGTGGCCCAATACACAATGCATCTACCAGCCACAGACCAAGCAAGGCCGCAACAATCAATGCTAAACTGCGTTCACGTGCCTGCATCAGTTAGCTCCTTTGCAGGCTCTGCCGCGCCTAATCCTGACGGTAATTCAAATGGCACAGCATCGTTCAATTGAAACAACACTTCAAAACTAACCGTGTCTGCTTGTTTATCTTGTTTACGAGAACTACGTAATTCCGCTGATTTGATATGCCCATGTTCACGCAGACGCTGAATAAAATGCAACAGTTGTGCGCGGTCTCCAGCGACCCCTTCCGCTACGGCTTGAACAGCATCAACTTGGCGCAACCGTGTTAGATAGACCTGATCAGTGGCCCCCAAAGCAGGAAGGCTTTGCGTAAGCGCAAATAACATCGGAGTTAATTGCGGGCGCTTGTCAAACCAAGCTGCCGCTTCTTTGATATCCTCACGGCGCTGTTCCAGTATATCTGCAATGGGCTGCAACTCGACTAATTCATGCGCAAGGTCATCACGCTGCGCCCGTAGGTCTACACTACTTAGGTACAACCACGCTAGCAATAGGAGGAAAATTGCAGACACCAAGGCCAGCACACGCAATTTTTCATGTGCAAATACTGATGGTTTTTTATCCAAACTGCACTGTGCAAAATTATGATTATTCTGTCCTATAAAACCGCCAGCCGCATCCTCGGCAATCTCCATCCGTGTACGCTCGCGCTGTAATAAGGATGCATACTGATCATGTGTGGTGGAGCCTAACACAGACAGTCCAGTAATCGCGCCGTTCTTAAATCCCACCAAACATGCCTGTTGATTTCGTACCATTAAACCACCGACAGGAATTTCTTGCTGTAATTCTTCAACACGCACGGAACGGAGGGTTAATTGTTTTTCGGTAGTTGCCGCACTAATACGATCTAATAATGAGCTGGGAATCGCCATTAATAAAATGGAGACTTTGGCATCGTGCACAGGACCAAGGATCGCATCAATAATAACCGGACCCAAATTGGCAAAGGCACGTTGTCCGCGCAAGCGAGCGGCAGCTACAAGAGCAGCCTGAGGAGCTGCTGGGAACTGCTCGCTACGAAAGGAAACAAATCGTGCCGGCAACAAAACATCGGCATAACGCGAGGAACATTGACCCAGCAGTTGGTCATTATCCCAGCGTAAATAATCTTGCTGCTCTGCGCCAAAACGCTTACTCTTTACCACGATTGGCTCCCATTAATCTGTGCAATGGGGTCATGCCCCGTTGCTGTGCGCAGCTGATGTAAACTTGTAGCAGGAAACGGCCAAGGCAGGGTTTGGGCTGCTTGGATCCGCAACACACGTGCTGTTCCAGTAGACACGTCAATAAAGGCATGCATGCGATCCCATGCCGCCGCATCATTGCGCAGCGCGAGTATATCCGCCCTAAATTGATAGGATCCACAACTGAGAAAAGGTCCCACTGTCATGACTTCTTCTTCAGTTAAACTATCAGCGAGCCATTTCAAACTGGCTGCTTCCTGTAACGGCCGTGCACCTAAAATCTTTGCGGCTAAGGCCTCGCCACAGACAGCCTCTAATACCGGCACTGGCGCGGACCACGCATCAAGCAAACCCACTCGCCCCTCTGGGCCAATTATCGCAGACCAGAGTAATGCCGCTTCATCATCCTCTATTTCTATTGCAGATAAAAAATGTAAGCGCGAGGTGAATGGCTGCGCCGTTAGTCCAGCCTGATAGAGCTCCGCACCACGTTCTTCGCCTAATTTTTCTATGAGTAATGCCGCAATGTTTTGATTAAATGGCATTAAAGGAACACGGTCTTCACCGCTACTTTGGGTTGCTGGCTCGCGCGATTCCAAACACAGCAAATCACGTAAACCATAATTTAATTGTCCGTCGCGATTCGTGTCCTCACCAAAATCTAAGACGCCATTCCAATTTTGATCCTCACCAAACCACAACGCATCACTCACACCACGGACTAGACGCAACTCTTCCAATGATTCAAAGGGCGCATTACGCGGTTCATAAGGTTGCACGGCGCCCTGATAATGTCCGTCCCCACGCTCTGCACCACCGGCCTCGTGCGTTTCCTCATCTTCATCACGCCAATCGATAATCGCTGCGGCGATACTTTCATCCATACCTGGCAGGGCCGCCAACACAGCATGACGTGCATTATTTACATCAATTAATGCTGCTTCGGGAATTAATGCAAAACGTGGTTCACGACCGAGCGGATCACGCCCGATTAAAAAGCCACTACATGCACCAATGTACTCACCATCTGGCATCAGCGTCAGCAGACTTAAAAACTGTTGTGATTGATAGGCCACATTCAAATCATTAACTGTCGCACGCAGCATACCCAGCGCAGCATGGCGACTCTGCGATTGAGCCTGATGGCTATCATTACCACGTAAACGTGCGGCTACTGCCTGAGACATCGTCATCGTTACAGCAGCAACTACCAACGTCACGACAAGCGTTAATAAAAATACCGATCCTCGTTGTCTGCCCATTAGCCACCTGCCAATTGGATAGGATCCAAGGACACTTGCGCTAGGTGAATAATGCGCACGCGTTCAGGACCAGCAACGCCATGCTGATCAAGACGCGCAAATTTAATAATCAATGCCACTGGCAACAGAGCACCCGCATCATCACTATGAAACGTCTGCAGATAATTGCCGTTACTCAAAAACTCCACATCAAGATAGGCCAAATTATCCATCATAACTTCACCTACTGCTTGTGCTGGCGTTCCTGTTGCCATTAAATGGGTTTGGCGACTACGCAGCCAAGCCAAGCCACGTCCTTCAGGTGAACTAATGACGGACCACTGAATACCGACTTGTCCCAATGCTGCTTCACGTTGTACCAAAGCGGGATGCAGCGGTATATATTCTGCACTCGTAAATGCAAAATAATCAGCAGACGCAGCTTGAATCTGTGCCTGTTCCAAGACACAAGGCATTGCATGAGTTCCATTTGGTCGCGGCGCGGATAACAAGTCATCTTGAAGTTGCTTAAAACAATTATTGACTTCCGCCAATGGTTCTAGCACAGCATAAGCCTGCTGCTGAGCTTTAAGCGTATTAATTAATACCGGTCCAAGACTGGCGCTTAATAGCGCAACAATAATTACCGCTAATAAGACCTCGAGTAAGGTAAAGCCCTGCCACTGTGTATGCTTCATCAGAGTTCCACCTCAGGGGTCACCAAGG
>CBDUFM010000103.1:0-7572 GCA_965366325.1 uncultured bacterium | reverse complement strand
TGCAATGTAGCCGAGCTTAAAACATGTACCGCTTCGCAGCCTAAAATCTGCTGCGCCACCTGCTCTAAATGTGGGTGCTGAAATACATTCACAAAACCCGGCTCACACATATAGGCCTTAATCCCCGTTGGATTGTCGCTGCCTGCGTATAAACGATCCATTTCCTCAGAAGCTGCATCTATAATATCATCAGGGAGCAACGTATCGACTAACAACGAACCGCTTTGAATGTATTGATTGATTTGCGTTTCTGTAAGCATCTCTGCTCTCCTTGGCCTGCTATCTTAGTGCAAGGAGCACAGCGACAATGGATCAACGTGCTAAGTTTTTGTATAATCTGGCAATTCAGAATAGGTCACTGCTGTTGCTTAACAAAGTTTCGCGGCGATACACCGAGGAGCTTTTTAAAGTTTTTGGAAAAATGATACACATCCGCATAACCAAGTTGATAGGCAATAGATGATACCTGCTCACCAAGCAACAAGCGCTGTTTTGCTAACTCCATGCGTAAATGCGCTTGGGTTGCCAATGGAGATTCACCTGTTAATTCGCGGTAACGATGGGATAACGTCGAAACGCTTACATGACAGGCAGCAGCCAGATCCTCTAAGCGAATAAGTTCACACAGATGCTCGCGCACATACGTTCGCACAGCCGTCACTAAAACATCCGTTTTATTTTTTTTCAGCGCAAGCCCAATCTGACGTTGCCCAGCCTCACTGACGCGCGACTGCAGTAAGCGGTCAATAATGTGATAGAGCTGCGCCTGCGCAGCGGCGTATCCACGCTCTTTGCGTTTTTCACAAATATCAGCACATTGGTTCATTAATTTTATGACGCGGTGCTGGGGATCCATAATCTGCGCAAAACCTTGCGCATCACAAATATCATACAGCGACGAATCTGTATCGGCGTAAAAGACCAACCACGTACTTTTTAATTCACCCTTGTCATTTTGCGGGTGCTTTCCCTGATACACACAATCTGGCGCATAAAGATGCAAGCTATGACGCGGCCGCTTCAGCCATTTACCACGGCCACCACCTAAACGATATTCCATATCTATATTGGTCAGAGCCCCCAAAGCCCAATGCTTTCGCCCTGCTCGCACCACTGGCTGTACACCAGATGGAAATGCAAACAAGTTTACCGCTTGAATTAAACGAATATCTTCGCGCAAGGCTTCTTGATAATGAAATCCACGCATAATTAATTCTGAACCTCTATAGCTAAGCAGCACAGCTCTGCACTACGAAAACTAGGGCTATTCTTGATAGACATAATCCCCCCATCGCTCCGATGCATATGCCTGCATGTCCTCCCCATCCTGCATATAAACCAAGCAGGCACCGCCCAAAGCATGCACCAACGGCAGTATCTTTTCTGCACCCATAACCACACCTGCGGTCGCCAAAGCATCTGCCAAGGCATTTCTGCCCGTTTCCGGAAACACAACCGAAACCGATAACACTCTACACGTAGACGGCATACCAGTGCGTGGATCAAAAATATGATAATACGGTTTCCCATCAATTATTATGGGCTGGCGATAATTGCCGCTGGTACAGCCTGAATAACCCGTCCCTGGGTCTTGAATAATTTGAATTGCTTGTTCCGGCTTGCGTGGATCTGGCACGGCAAAGACGTGCGCTTTTCCACGCTGAGACAGGCCCATGCAGGCGGTTTCGCCACCAACTTGCACCAGAGCATCCTCTACCCCTGCTTCAATCAGCATCTCCATAACACTATCAACGGCGAAACCTTTGATCATCCCACCCACATCCAAACACAAACCGGCTTGCAAAACTGATAAGCGATCACCCTCAATATACAGATGCTGCATCCCAGTTTGTCGCTGCGCTTCTCGGATCGCTGCCTCACTTGGGAATTGCTTTTGTGCTGCAGCCTCCTTCCAAAGTCGGCGCAAGGGACCAAGCGTAATATCAAAAGCACCAGCACTCAATACATGCAGCGATTGGGCCTGCTGCAGCACCTGACGCATCTGTTCTGAGATTTGCACTACCGCCGCCTCATCCTGGTTAATCGCATTTATACGCGCTATTTCACTGTCTGCCTGATAATCGTTAAAGTGCGTATCGATACGCTCTAAATAAGCCCATGCTTTTTGTGCCAGCACACGTGTACGCTCAGGCTCTGGATCAGGATGGCGAAAACGCACTTGGACGGGAATACCGAAATACAGTAGGCGCTGCTCGTTATACCAAGCACGTGACTGCTCAGTGTTTGCCTCGGAATTCTCTTCCGCATTTCCTGCAGCATGTTCCGCAGCCGCGTGCATGGCGCTCCCGACAGAGCCCCCAAGCACTAGGCTTAATAAAATACATTTACAGAGCCACATCGATATTTTCATGTCAGTTATGAACACGCGATTTCCCTACCTTATCAACTAATAGTAACGCTGCTGTCTAAATGCACTAGGGCTCAATCCACAAAGCTGCTTAAATTGTCGCGAAAAATAGGCTACATCTTCATAACCCAATATTGTAGCTATATCATCAAGTTTTTGTTGCGTACTTAACAATAATTCCTGTGCACGCTGACAACGGCGGGACAAAACATAGCGGTGCATTGGTTGACCCATCGCTTGGCGAAAGCGCCGCCGCAAAGTAGGCAACGGTATATATAATTGCTCTGCAAGCCGCTGATAATCCACATGTGGATTGCAGGTTTCTGCGTCCAACAATTGGCAGCAACGCTCCAACCATAATTCCTGCTGTGGCGCCTGTTCCTGCTGCGACCACGCTTCCAATAAAATACCTTCCAACGCATGAATCCGCCGCCGCTGATGCACGGCTGTCGAACCGTGCAAGCGCTGCAAGAGCGTTTCAAAACAGGCACTCATTTTCGCTGTGTCCTGAATCGCTAAGGGCTCACTGGGCCACAGTCCCTGCTCAAACCAAGACTGCAGGTAGCTCCCGTTCATGGCGGCACGGTAATGCCCCTGCGGTAACGGTGCCCCAGCCTCTTGGACAAAATACGGCCCCGCATAGCCACCCCAGAGCCAGGCACCTTCCAGCGCATAGTCCTGATCGGCTATCTGCAGCCGTGCATGTGCACCGATTATAAAGTGCAATGACCAATGGGTTTCGTAATACTTACTAAAGTTTCCTAAGTGATTCTTAATGAAAGAAGCAAATAAAACGTCACCAGCAAGCGATTCCATTGATCATATAGTACAAATGGCGGATTAATTGCCATTGCTTTCTGGTCCCAGCATCCACATAATCTCGGCATGACTACTTCAACAGAACAGCAACAGCCAAATATCATCCTCATTACCACTGACGAGCAGCGTTGGGATGCACTGGGAATTAATAATCCCGCGATTCAAACGCCCTTTCTCGACTCCTTGGCCGCCCGCGGCAGCAACTACACCCGCTGCTATAGTTCCTGCCCCGTTTGCATTCCAGCACGGCGAACCATGATCAGTGGCCTCCATCCAAGCAACCATGACACGATCACCAATACCGAAGCGGCTGATTTCTGTCCGCCCCACACGGTTCCCGAATTGCTTGGCAAAGAGGGCTATCAAACCCAACTCATCGGCAAGCTACATGTGGGCATCCCCGGCAAACGCTATGGCTTTGATAATATTATCCAATCAGAAACACCGAATGACCGTCGCCTGACCCAACATCAACGCCGTAATGATTACGCCGATTGGTTTGACAAACAAAACGTGGCGCCACACACCCTCAGCAGCGGGCAAATGAGCAACGATCGCATGGCTCGTCCCTACCATTTACCAGAACGCTACCACCACAGCAACTGGGTTACTGACTGTGCGGCCGATTATTTATGCAAGCAGCGCGACCCGAGCTCGCCCTTTTATTTACACCTCAGTTATTGGGCCCCGCACCAACCATTAATCCCACCACAGGCTTACTGGGATCGTTACAAAGATAACCAACACGTCTCACCGATTGGCGCATGGACCTGTCAAGACGAGTGGAAAGCCGGCCTAGCGACAAGTAGCACCCACGGCCCCTTTCGTGAACTAGACATTCGTCAAGCAATCGCGGGGTATTATGGTCTGATTAATCACATCGACGATCAATTAAATTATTTGTTTGATCGCTGGTCCTGCTCGCCACTGCACAATGACCGACCGCTGTTGATTTTATTCACCAGTGACCATGGCGATTTAATGGGCGACCATCATTTATTCCGCAAGCATCAATCCTATGAAGGCTCTTCACATATTCCGCTGTTTATGGCGGGACTCAATGGCATGCAGGTACCTCAACAAACAAACGACGCCATCGTTGGCCTCGAAGACATGGCTGCCACTATTTTAGATGCAGCTGGCGTCGATCGCCCAGCCTACTTTAACGAGCATGACGGCTACAGTTTATTACAAGACAAAAAACGCGAGGCCATACACGGCCATGGCCGCTCACGTGGCGGCTATCAACGCTTCCTCGTTTATGGCGATTGGAAATACATTCGTTTTACCAAAACCGGCGAAGAACAATTATTCAATCTCAAACGCGACCCACAAGAATTACATGACTGTAGTGGCGAAGAAGACCTCAGCGTATTCCGTGATTTAGTTAATCAGCATCGCGACAACACGACTGCCCAACATGACCACGGTGAAGTAACAGAACTTTTTGCCTGTGCCGGCACATGCCCCAAAGGCGTGTGGCTAGATTAGCGCTCTTTTTCTGGATAGGGCTCGTCACGCATGCCCGTACGCAGCGTCAACAGCGCGGCATCATATAAATCTGTATTTATATTGTTTGCCGTGCCGAGCCGCACCAACACCATGCGCCATTCTGGGATAACTATACAAATATTGTTTTTGTTACCCTGCAGCGCAAAAGTCTTTTCTGTTGCATGTGGCCACATACGCATGCCATCAGGACGCACACCATTTACCCAAAACAAAAATCCGTAACAACCAGTGATCTGATTGTACCAAGCGTCTTTATCAAAAGCAGTAATAGCGGGATAGGTCCAATGGACTCGCGTTGCATACGCGAGGAATTCCTCACTTACAAGTTGCCTGCCATTCCAAGCCCCCTTATTGGCCAATAACCAACCTAGGCGTGCCATAGAGCGAGCGGTAATATGAACACCGCTTTTGGGATACCCAGAACCGCCATTAAATTCAGTGCCGTCTGGATGCTGCATGCTACCCCAGTCCCAAGAATCTGCGTCAATACCGATTGGGTCAGCGATACGCTGTTTAAATAACGAGTGCATTTTCTGACCCGCTAAACGCGTACATAAATAGGACAGCATATATGGCTCACCAGAATAATGATAATGCTTCCCAACTGGATACCGAGGTTCTAACAGCGTAAACGGCTCATCTTTCTTCTTCACCAAGCCACTCGTAAATGTTGCGAAATGTTTTAACTGCACTTCAGGATAATGCTCTGCGAGTGGTGGATAAATATCCTTGCCATACATATCGGGATTAACAATCCCATCATCCCAAAGTAAGCCAAAACTTAAGCTCATGAATGATTTGGTACATGACCAGACTAAATGTTTATTATCAATATCCGCGCCCTGCCAAACCACGCGGCCATTTCGAATTAACATAGCCTGGCTCGCACCCTCTTTGCCGCAGACTGCGTCCAAGTAATGCATGGCTGCGGTGACATGCGCACTACGCAACCCCTGCGATTCTGGCGTTGCCAATTCCCAGGCATCTTCTGGAAAGCTGATGGACGGTCGCTCAGCGGCTGGCAACCCGAGTACAGCACATGTCAACAAACAGAACGCAGCGTGCAGCACGCGTGACAGTTTTTTTTTGCAGAATAATTAAATACATAGATACGACTCACTAATTGATGTTCTTAAATAAGTATAGATCTGCACTATTGAGTGTGAACCCAACAATTCAATACGTGATTCCACACCAGGGCGTTTCTCTTTACCGCTCTTCTTGTCTAGCCTCAAGCTGCGCTGCCAAGGCTGCTGCTGTGGCCGCTGCCGATATTGCCTCCCCTTGTATGCACAGCCCTGCACCTGATTCTGCGCGCGGGTCAAGACTAGGCTTTGCTTTGGGTAATCGTGCACCAATGGGCGCATAAACCGGCGGGACATCGATATCCGACACCACCATAGCGCCAGTCACCCGCTGTCGACCCACGCCACTCACCATCAACACTGCTGATTCACTATAACAAGCCGTCGCACCAGAACGTGCCGCTGGCAAAATAATTTCGCCGTCATTCTCCACAGCAAAATAAGTCAACTCACAAGCAGCTTGCAGATGATCACGGCTATACACAAGGTAATTACTGCGACTGCGATTGGTACCCAAAACATCAATCAACACATTTAAATAGACATCCGGCGAAGTCGACGTCACTACCGCCCCATGGTGCATCAAGTACATATAGAGGACACCTCGTAAATAATGCTCATCACTATTGGTGGACACAGAAAAGGGTCGATAATCTTCACGTAAACGCACACGTAAATTCATGTTTTTATTGAGTGATGCATAATCGATAACATCCCGATAATTCCGGGTCCACGACCCCGTATCAGCACCTGAATAATCTTGTCGTTGTTCCTCTACATCATTGTGCGTTTGACTGCCACCTATCGATAAAGAATCCAAACCAGGCCACGCCATGGTCGCTCCCCCGGAGTGGCTGATCGCATTAAATTGTACATCAACCCGTTTACCACGCAGGGACGCTAAGTGCATATCTGCAATTGCTCGTCGAATACAAGCAGACACAGCCCGTTGCTCTTCGTCAAAACGCTTACCGCCACCATGGCTTGGAATACCGCGCATGGTTCCACATGCAGTCATAAACAGAAAACCAAGCAACAATAAATAGCTATATAAAAAACGCATACGCGAATATTTCCGTAGGAGTAAAGTACCCGTGGTAATGCTTTACGAGCACTAAGTCGTGCTCGAGAGCAAGGCATTGAGTACGAAGGTAACGACAGAGCCAGTCTATTGGGACAATCTTATACCGCCATAAATTCTTTAAGATAAACACATTGTTCATTCTTCCTAAACAACTGGGTAGCTGCGCAGCATCTTTCAAACTCTGAGCAGGTCTTTCCTACTCCGCAGCGCGTAAGCGATCGCTGTGCAGCCTTTTCATAAACAAACGGCCTACATACTAGTAACATGCATGACTATGTAGCGTCTCGTTTTCACTACCAACGCCGGCCATCCCTACCGGTTCGCGTTGGTCCATTAACGATTGGCGGCGATGCTGCGCTCCTCGTACAAAGCATGTGCACAACACCAACGCAGGACGTTGCAGCGACCGTTGCCCAATGCATTCAATTAGCCGAAGCTGGCTGTGAACTGGTCCGCATCACTGCGCCAGGCATCAAAGATGTACAAGCGCTCGGCCCTATCCGCAAACAATTTAGCCAAGCTGGTTTTGCTGATATTCCTCTCTGCGCTGACATTCACTTCATGCCCAAAGCTGCCATGGAAGCAGTCGAGCACGTTGAAAAAGTGCGCATTAATCCCGGTAATTTTGCAGACAAAAAGTCCTTTGCTGTCCTTGAGTATAGCGACCAAGAATACCAAGAGGAATTAGAGCGCATTAGCGAACG
>CBDUFM010000102.1:0-7638 GCA_965366325.1 uncultured bacterium | reverse complement strand
GATAAAATCTTTACCCCCGTGGACGTGGCTAACGCCAGTGCGTAAAAAATGACGTCCGGTTAAGAGTGAGGCGCGCGAAGGCGCACAGACACTTGCAACGTAATAATTATCGAATTGCACAGACTCACGTGCCAATTGATCAAGGTGCGGCGTGCGCAGATAAGGATTGCCATGACAAGCTAAGTCATCCCAGCCTTGGTCGTCAGTAAGAATTAATAGGACATTAGGCTGGGTTGGCATGCCCTACAAGCTTCAATAAAATTGTCTATTTGCAAGCTGATCAAAAAGCTGCTTAGAGAAAAAGTTTTCTGATCAGGATGTATGCTATAAATAAGGTGGCGCCAAAAGAGACCATGTGCAGACCGCGGCGTAGGCGATCGAGAATGGATTTGCTGTTGGATCTTTTATTAAGAGCCTGGGTCATGATGACCGGCACCGCGTCACCATTAATAGTGAGTTCAAGCCTGACGCGTATAAGGTTCGATTTAACGACAGCATGTATGTCATGTTGCTTATACGTGAACGTGGCAATTTCAGTTACCGCATACCATTTGCAGGCGTCATAAGATAACTGATCATTCACATATATTTTCAAGGCTCCGTTGGCAAAGAAGAGGAAGCGTAGCGCTAAATCTTGGTAGGTCGCCTCCCATAACTGGTGAGTACGCTGTTCATCGTCAATACCAGTGGCAGCCTCAGGACTTTGATAGGGGTTTTCCGGTTTGTTCATGGGTTTCTTTTATTAAGTAGATTGTGTTGATAGCAAATCATTGTTTAAACCCATGAATCCAGATAGGGTTATGCTCCCAACCGGGGTCATTGCCATCTGGCTCTAAGAGGTAGTAGCCAATGACTTTGCTATCGCTGTCAAGAATTTCTTGAATGCTTTGGCCAACGCTGTCCTTCGGTATTTCGTTTTTGTTAAATAGTGCTTCCATGATAGCTAGGTAGACAACTGTTCGATCAATGTAGAGAGCTGCGTCATAATTTTGAACACGTGGATAGAGATTATAACGACTATCACCTATGTAGTTTTTTATTCTCTTATTGCGGACTGTCCGGCAGGATTTTATCAAGGCATTATACGATTCCATTGATGCTTGGGTAATGGTCATTATATCAGTAAGGGCCTGCCCACGATTTTTACGTGCATCAATGCTGCTAAGTATTTTGTCATAGGTTGAGACTGATACACCAAGCCTCATAAACATATCATTAAAGTCATATTGTTTGTAGGTCTGCATCCAGACGAGGAATTCGGTCTGTTGACAGCGTCGTGCATCATGCATGAGTTCAGTGCGAGCTGTTTTGAGTAATGGGATGATGGATGAGTCGAGATCATTAATACGTAGGCAGAGGGTCTGTAGCAGGGTGTCAATAGAGGCTGCTTTTATCATGGCCTGGATGTAGTAATCACTGGATAGACAACAAGAAAAATTGAGGCATTTTTCAAATTCAACTTGAAATTTATCACTCGGTACTGTGAGCAGCCATTCGCAGAGATAGTAATTTGCGTCCGCTAGACTGGAGCAGTAGGGTAGACGGGTGTAGTGGTTCCATTCTTGTTCATAGGTGATTTTTTCCACCTGCAGGCTATCTCTGATCTCAAGGATGCGTTGGTGTACTTTATTATCAACATGTGCATTGAAGTAGCTGTAGAGTTCTTTGGGAATAACAGCTCCCGGCTTTGGCAGAGACTCCCATTTTGCTAGACCTGTGCAGTCTTGGAAATAGTCACTGTCTTCAAATAAGACTAGATTTTCACTAAGGGTATTTAATTCATCAAGCAATCGTATGTATTCATAGTCAGTACTTGGATTCGTATAATCATTAGGATTGAGGCTAATGCCTGATTTCTCAGCTTGAGCTGCAATTTCTAGCAGATCATCATCCGAATAATACCAGTGGACAGATCGCATACAAAAAATGCAGACAAGCAGACCAAGAATGCTGCTGGTAACTAGTTTGTGGTGCTTTATTAGGTGTGAATAGACTGTGGCAGGTTTTTGCGACATGTGTGGATGTTACGCGTTTTTATGGCAGCGACCAGTGTTCTGTCTCAGTAAATCGCTGTAGGAATGGTAGTTCAGCAGGATTTGACAAACATGTATGCTGAATACACGACTCCTATAGACCAAGGGTTTATCAAGTGGTGCTTTAATTAGATCTAATTCTGGCTACGCTTTCTATATGACGACTAAACCGAATATTATATTTATATACGCAGATGATCTTGGACGTGGCATGTTATCGTGTTACGGGCAGAAGTTTTTTAAGACGCCGAATATCGATCGGATCGCTAGTGAAGGTATGACGATGAGCAATGCCTATGGTTGTGCATTTTGTGCACCGGCGCGCGCGAGTATGATCACAGGTACGCATGATTGTCATCGTGGTGGTTGGACCTTTACCAACGGTGGTGTTTATGAGCGGGTCGGTGATGGGCGTATGGAATTAGAGGAATTGTCCGAATTGATTCACACGATTAGTTTTAATCCTGGGTCAGATCAAAAGTTTTTAGCGGATGTCCCTAAGCAGGCCGGTTATGTGACAGCGGAGATTGGTAAATTAGAGTGGGGTTTTGCGACAACCGATCGTGAGATGCGTCGTCATGGTTGGGATTATCATTATGGGTATTACGATCATGTTGATTGTCATGGGTTTTATCCGCCGTACTTATTTGAAAATGGAAAGATGATTAATATTGCCGGCAATAATCGTGCGGATTGTGGCAAGGCGCCTGCACGCAATGAGACCGATAGGGAACAAGAAGAGCGTTGGGATCGTAAAGATCGTGCTGTGTATTCACAGGATCTTTTTGACGATAAAATAGTGAGCTTTATATGTGCACACGCCGATCAGCCTTTCTTTCTTTATCACCCGAGTCAATTGCCACATGGACCAATTATTATACCAGAAATACACGATGCCGTTAAGGGTATTCCAGAGCTCAGTGATTACGAGAAAGAATACGCCTCGATGGTATTGCGGTTAGACCAAACAGTTGGCACTGTCTTGGATGAGCTCGACCGTTTGAATATCGCTGATAATACCTTGATCATGTTTTGCTCAGATAACGGACATTCTGTGTATTACCGTCAAGAGGGGCGTTGTGCGACGGATAGACCTGTCGCAGGTGGAGCAGCCTATGATAATATAGAAACTAAATTTACGAGTGAACAGGGCGGCGATATTTTTAATGGTAATGATGGCATGGCAGGCTTGAAATTTAGTAATTGGGAGGGGGGTGTGCGTTTGCCCTTTGTTGCACGTTGGCCCGGCCAGATTCCTGCTGGCTCACATTCAGATCGATTGATTGCAAATTATGATCTCATGGCGACTTTTGCAGATATAGTGCAGGTACCCGTGCCAGCTACGAGTGATGGGGTATCGTATTTGGCGACTTTGCGTGGTGATGAAGAAGCGCGACGTGGCAAACCCGTTTATTTTGCGGCGAATACGGGTCCAGCGATGGTGACAGATGATGGCTGGAAACTGCGTCAAATAAGCGTTCCGCAAAAAAATATGTATCAGCTGTTTAACCTAAAAGACGATTTTGCGGAATCTCATAACGTGGTCATGGAACAGCGTGCTGTAGTGAATCAGATGAGCACGGATCTTTTATGTGCTTGTGATGGAAATTTTTTAAATGGCACTTCGGCATCGCACCGTGTGTGGTATCCTGGGATTAATTATTATGGCCCAGAATGTGATTGGCAGTTAGCCCCCTAATTTTTTTGAAACAAGATGGGTATGAGCGTGTGGGCTGAGCAAGGGACGTGCTCCGTACGGTGAAGGGTGCCTGTGCTAGTATGGCTGGGTTGTGATTACTGTGAGTTGGCCTGATGTCGAGTTGTCGTCGCTATGTCTGATTTGTGCGATGTGGATGTTGTATCTGCGCGGGATTCTGTGTTTCGATAGGCGCAAATGGATGTAGCTTATACATTCGGAGATGACTATGTTGAAGCGTATATGTTTTTTAATGTTTATAGCGGTTACTGTGGCATGGGCTGCAGAATCGAGCATAAGCATCAGTCATGGGCATGCAGATGGCATCTACGAGATCGGTGAAGAAATCTCGTGGACGGTCTCGGTTGAAGGGGTAGATGCAGCTGCGGCAGCAAAGGCTTATTATAAAATTGAGCGCCACGGTAAAGAGCAGTTAAAGAGAGAAACATTCGATCTGAGCGCCGGGCCACAGCGTGTGATGTGTAGCCTTGATGGACCCGGTTCCGTGTTGTTGTCGGTTTTTATTCCTATTGAAGGACAGCGACATCCAATGCGTGATCGCTGCGGGGCCTTAGTTGATCCCGATAACATTAAGCCGTCGATGCCAAAGCCAGATGATTTTGATGCGTTTTGGAATGAGAAATTAGCAGAGCAGGATGCGGTGCCAATGAATGCACAGTTAACTGCTGAAGAACCCTTACGCGATACGGTTGATTCTTGGTTAATTAGTATGGACACGATACGCGGGCAGCATATTCGCGGCCGTTTGGCACGTCCCAAAAAAGACGGAAAATTTCCGGCCTTGTTAATTGTGCAATGGGCTGGCGTTTATGGTTTGGACCCTAACTGGGCCTTGAGTCAAGCAAATCGTGGTTGGCTCACCTTAAATATTTTGGCTCATGACCAACCTGTAGATCGGGATAAGGCCTTTTACGATCACTTGAAAAAAGGTGTTTTGAAGGGGTATACCAAAATTGGTAATGAAGACCGCGAGCAGAGTTATTTCCTGCGCATGAATTTAGCTTGTTCACGTGCTGTCGATTATTTGGCCCAGCATCCGGATTGGGATGGTACGCATATTGTCGTAACTGGGGCTAGTCAGGGTGGATACCAGGCGATTGTTGCTGCTGGTCTCAATGACAAAGTGACGGCAATCATGGCACATATACCAGCAGGCTGCGATCACAGTGCTGCGGAAGTGGGACGCGCGATCGGTTGGCCGTATTGGATGGCTGGTGATGAAAAAAATCAGAAAAAGTTACAGACAGCCCGTTATTTTGATGCTGTGAATTTTGCCTATGCTATTAAATGCCCAGCGCTGATTGGCTACGGTATGGGTGACACCACATCGCGTGTTGAAGGTGTGCATAGTGCCGTGTCAGTGATGCAGGGGCCCATTGTGACAGATATTTTTCCTGATGGTGAACATGCGGGGCATTATCCACGTTACAGCAAATTGGTGGAAGAATGGAAGCAGAGCTTGCTGTTGGGCAAAACGCTTTTTGAGGACTAAGGTTGTTGAATCTATGTGCCTCCTATTGAGTTGCCTGCCTAAACTTGCAGGGCCTAATTGCTTGTAAGCGGTTTGAGCTGCTGGATTTGAGCGACCACCTGGGGAGGCAGCAACCGAGTTTAGCTGGCTAGGCTGAGGGCAGCTACAGACGGGTCATGTGTAAAATATGGATATGATGCGAGGCCGGGGCCTGGCCCGTTGATAAGCCTAAAACTAGCATTTGACTTCACGTGTAGTCAATGGATTCTGTGGTGTAGAAGCGAGCGACAATGAACACTCAGAAACCGCAGACCTTGCAGGATGTAGCCGAAATCTGTGGCGTGTCGCGTCAGGCGGTTTCTGCAGCCTTGGGTTTGTCTAAGAGCAATAACACGCGGATCAGCGAAGAGAAAAAACAGAAGATCCTTGCTGTTGTTAAGAAATATAATTTCCGACCGAATCGCGCTGCGCAAAAACTGCAATCGCGTAGACATGATAGTTATGGTTTATTGGTCGGTAATTTATGTCGCATTTCTATGCCAACACTGGTCCAGCTTTTGGATGTTGTGCGTGAACGTGAAAAATTCCTCGTTGTGGATTCATTTTTGGAAGGTGCCGAGACATCACGTTTTCTGCAAGAAGATAGTGTTGATGCGATTGTGACGTTCGAGGATTTGACTGATGTTCTGCATAGTCGCATTGTCGAAAGTGGAATCCCGTCTGTTTCCGTTAATAACAATTATCCGCAGACACAGGGTATGATTAGTTACGACGAAGCAGCGGGGGTCGATCAGGCCATTGACTATCTCCTGCAGAAAGGACGCAAGCGGATCGCTTTTTTACATAAGCAGAGCGGGCACTATTCTATGGCGGCGCGACAGTCTGCTTATGAGTCGGCGCATGCTTGTGGAAAAATTGATGAGAATATTCAATTAATCGTCAACGGGGAATTCATGGATGAAGATCTTGATGCGTTTATGGATGCGCATGCAGATCTCGATGGGTTTATTCTGGGTCACAGTGGCGATGCGGTCAGCCTCCACCGTGTGCTCACAGCTCGTGGCCGTGATTTATTTCAAGATCAAGACATTGTTGGTTTTTTTTGGCCAGGTCGCCATGTCAATTTGCGTCCACGGATTGCGACGCTTGGTATTAATCAACGCGAATTGGCCACAGCCATTGTTGATGCTATGGATACTTTGATCGCAGGAGCAGAGAGCCTCTCGGCGAAAGTCTTGCCGTATGAGTTGGATCGTCAGGGTGCGATTTGGTAAGCAGGAATTAACCAGCAGGTAAACAGATAAAAGGGAAAATATAATGGATACACAAGCACTTGTTATTGAAAAAGGTAAGCCTCGGTTGGAGCGCTTTGCATTACGTTCTTTAGAGCAGGGTGAAATGTTAATACGGGCAGAATACACCTGTATAAGCCCCGGCACTGAGCTACGCATGATGCGGCTATCTGGGGACGGCAGTAATCCAGAGCCATATATTCCAGGTTATGCATTTGTTGGTATCATTGAAGAAGCTGCGGATGATTCATTTACGCAAGGGCAGCGGGTTTATTGTAGTGGTAGTAATTTTACCGGTCCGTTTTCTAGTTGCTGGGGGGCACATGCACAATTTGCGATTGTCGGTGCAGGTCAATGTATTGCGGTTCCAGAAACGGTAGATCCTGTTGTCGCGAGTCTGGCAGCGATGGGGGCGATTGCACATCATGGTTTCACGAAAAGTAAACCATTGGCTGGAGAGAAAGTCGTTCATGTTGGCCTTGGTGTTTTGGGCCAAATCTCTGCACGTTTGCATGCGATGACTGGCGCTGAGGTTATAGCCTGTGATTTATCTGCGGCACGCGTAGACATGAGTAATAAGAGTGGTGTGAAAGCGGTGCTGCCTACGGATGGACTCGCCGCAGCGGTTGCAGCGCACATGGAAGGAGGCCCGAGTTTAGTCGTTGATTCAACTGGTGCCGTGCCCGTGTTGAAAGAGGCAATCCAATTGGTGCCTGAAATCCCTTGGGACGATACACCCGAGCCGAATAACCGCTACATGATTCAGGGTAGCTATGCTGGTGAATTTTCGATTCCTTACCAAGATGCTTTTGTGCGGCAGCTCAGTTTTATAATTCCACGTAATCTGCAACGCTCAGATACAGAAGCATTTTTGAATTATCTTGCGTCGGGCGACCTGCGTGCTGATGATTTAATTGGACGTCTAGTGAAGCCCGCTGACGCGACACAGGCCTATGACGCTTTACGTGATCCGGTTAACACGCCAGGAACGATTGCCTTTGACTGGAGAGACTAATGCAGAAGCGACCGAATATTATTTTGTATAACTGGCACGATGCAGGTGATTGGTTTGGCTGCTATGGTTATGAGCATGTTGATACGCCGCATGTTGATCGATTGGCAGCT
>CBDUFM010000101.1:0-7767 GCA_965366325.1 uncultured bacterium | reverse complement strand
ATCCTGCTCATAGAGCCTTACCCGCTCGGTGTAAGACCGCTGCACCTGACCATGGGATTCAATCTGCACATCCTTGGCCACATAGGCTCCATCCAAATAGCGTTTTTCGTCAACAACTAAACCGCTAGGAAGCTCCTTACGAGAATGCGGCTGCAGTTCAGCACGCACCTGCTGTGGATTTGGTAAATCAAGCATCAGGACCCCGTCATCGCGCAACGATGCACGCAGACCATGCAACACCGCTTGGTTAGCCTCATCATCAAAGTAACCATAAGCCGTAAAAAATAAGGTAATCACTGAAAATTGCTGAGCGAATGGTACATGACGCACATCGGCTTGAAATAAGCGCCCCTGTAATTGAGGACGTTGCCGCGCAACCTGCAAGAGATCGGCACTATAATCAAATCCAAACATCTGATAACCAGCATCGCACAATGCCGCTGCATGGCGACCGTTGCCACAACAGGCATCCAAAAGCAGCGCATACTGTTTATCGACACCCAAATGCTGTAATTGCTTGATGACCCCGGCCACTTCAGCTTGCGCCGATGCATCATCACGGTGTGCATAGATACTTAAATATTCAGCCTGAAACGCCGCTTGCCACCATGCCTCTTTGCTCATAGCCACAGCGTAAGATTAATTAAGATAAAAAAACCCTGACCTTTCGGCCAGGGCTGATTGTGTATAATGAAAGTTTATTTATGCACGTGCACGGGCGTGATGATCTGCCTGCTTCGAATGCAAACGACGCAATTGTTTTGCACATTTGTCGGTAACACCATCAATAGCCGCATAAATAGTTTCGTCCTCTTTATGGGCAGCCATATCGTGGTGATTTGGTAAATGCATTTCTACATCAACGCGAAAACCATGCTTTGATAGCTCATGAATAGTGACATTTAAGCGATTTAAACTTGGATGAAATCGCGATAAATCTGCAAGCTTCTCCTCAATATAAGCTTTTACTTTATCTGAAACTTCGTAATGGACACCGGAAACAGTTACCTCCGCCATGTACATCTCCTGCTAGAATTTGTCACACCCCTGCATGACAAAATGATTAGGTAGGACCCAGGGGGATCATCTGCCATAGTACAGAGACGGGGCTCCTAGTCAAACCCTGGAAATGCATATTTATGCTTCAATTGCTTCATTTGTGGCTGCAGGGCGCTTCCACACGAGGCCGATGATACGGCTTAAAAACGCATGCATGACAAGGCCGATACTGCGCAGGCGCATGCCAATAAATATCAAAAATGCAGCAAAAATACAGGCATAAACGTCACGTTCAGCAGAAGCCACAAAACTACTTAGGCTACCAGCCTGCACCGTCCCGGTCTGACGCTGATGTTCCAAATGGAAGGCATAACATTCACCCGCATGGATCAACAGACTCGCCAAGAGCAGCGTTAAAGCATCCAAAAGCGGCCAGCGCAGCGCCTCCCGTGGGAAGTCGCGCAAGCGACTATACATGCTGCGGTAATTGATGCCGAGGACAAGCAAGCTCAGCGCCCCCTCCAAGAAACTAGGACGCCAACCAAAGCACCAAGCCGTGATACTGACTAGGGCACAAATAATTAACAGCTGCTCACGCCAATGCAGGGACAAGGAGAAAAAATGTAAATTATCCTGCATCCGTTGGCGACTCCACATTAACACATAGAGCACCAATAATAATGACGGCGTACAATACAAAATAGGATACCAGCGTTGGTCAGTATTCATAATCATCTTTAAAGCGAAGGGATCGCTACGATCAATCCACCACCATAAATAAGCCATCATCATTAATGAAGTTAATGGTAAAAACATCCAACGGGCGTGGCCACCCTGTAAGCCATTACACAATAAAACCGCAACACCACAGGCCAATAAGGTCGGAATAGGGTCAGCCTCACCATACATTAATATAGGGATTTGTACTATGGTCACGACTACCAAGCAGGATGTATAAACCCACGATGCATTCCATGACGGCCAACGCACAAATAACCATAAAATCATGATCATCGATGCCATCACCGATAACGATAAAACCCAATGCATCGACAGCGCCACACTGGCACTAATCACCAAGAGTGCATTTGCCAACGTCCATAGCACAATTGATTGCGACCACAACTTTGCAAACATGAAACTAACAAAGACAAGCAAAATGGTAAACCAGACACCATCAAACAAAAACCAAAATACGGGATAGGTTGAAGAAAAAATCAATATCGGAACAAACGAACCCGGATTTAGGGCTTGCTCGCGGCCTTCGGTTATGGTTTTATACATAATCGACACATAACCCTTCCAACGCATGCGCAAGCTGACCACTATTTTACTTTGTGCATCTTGCCAAGAATCAGTAACGACCAAGGGTTCTTCGCTGCGGCGTGCAATCATACTGGCTATGCCAATCAACATGGCCAACAGCGCGCCCCACATTAAAGGCGCTAAAGCTGGCGCCATCGCTATGACCATCTCTTCACGTGCTGGAATTGCCGTAATTAATGGCACCAACAATACAGCCGACGCACCAATGCCTAAGGCTAATGAGCGGACCGCCGTATCATTAAGCAATTCTACTTGGCGCACGGTGCACAGCATCCCGATTATACCAATGAGTACCGAACAAACTGCTGGATATAATACCCACCATAACAAATCTGGGTAATCGCCATACCATGGGCCGGTTATCGCAATAATAAATAATGGCCCAGCAATAAAAAAGGCGCCAAACACAGAAACCCAACGCCAGAGAATACCCGAATTTATTAGTAATGGCGCCACACTCACTACAACAATACCGCACTGTATAATGGTTAACTCGATACTGCTATGGGCCCAAAATTGCAGAAACATTGCGCCCAATAATTGATGCGGCACATCATGCTCGCAGCAAATGCTGTAGACCATGCACGGAATTCCAAGGACACCAAAAATAGTGGTAAAGATTAATAAACGTCCCTGCGCCAATAACGTTAAGAATGGCCACAGGGCCAATGTCCAGGCCATTAACAAAACACCCGCATACGGACTGCCTCCGAGCCATGCATGGGTGCACATATGCACCAAGGCCAACAAAGGGAAACTCATACCGAGCACGCTCAAAAAACTCATACGCCGCATCGCAAAGGCAGCACCAAGCATCGCAGTGGCGAGACCATAGATCAGAAACTGCGAGGCCATTGGTACACCAGCCCATTGGCACCAATAAAACATATTGGCATACACCGTCAGACTTAAGCCAACGATCCACAGACCACGACTAAAGCGGGCACTCATATGGCGATAGCAAGCAGCCAAGCACAGCACACTCAAGACCGGCACAGCCATACGTGCATCCCACGTCGACAGGAGTCCACTCATAACCAACATCGTCGCTAAAAAATAACCCACTATGGGTAACATCTTGGCTCCAAGCAAATTTTACACGGTCTCGCCCGTGTTAGGACGATGCTGCAATGAGTACTGCAGCCTAGA
Source organism: uncultured bacterium (assembly GCA_965366325.1). Taxonomy (GTDB): domain Bacteria; phylum Planctomycetota; class UBA11346; order UBA11346; family UBA11346; genus JANQLF01. The sequence continues at coordinate 4,293 of CBDUFM010000101.1, read as the reverse complement.
TAGTATACATGCATAGTATCGGTCGCGCAGAGCCTTCGCTTGAGCTCTAGTCCAAAACCACACACTGCTGCCATGAGTCATGCCCAAAGCCTAATCACAGCCGCCAAAAAACTCTGTAAAGCCGTTGATAAACTAGACTTCGAAGAACCAACCGCGTATATCTATAATCCCCTCCGTTACGCCTGGGATGCTCACCAGCAGTATATGGAGACCTATGGCAACAGCGCTAAGCGGGTTTTATTCCTCGGTATGAATCCAGGTCCTTACGGAATGGCCCAAACCGGCGTTCCATTTGGCGAAATTGCCGCCGTTCGTGATTGGATGGGTATTAACTGTGCTGTCAAAAAACCCAAGCACGAACACCCCAAGCGGCCCATTGAAGGCTTCGCCTGCCAGCGCTCAGAAGTGAGCGGTCGTCGACTCTGGGGCGCATTTGCTGAGCGCTTCGGCACAGCGCAGGCATTCTTTAAACAACATTATGTGATTAATTTTTGTCCCCTCGTTTTCATGGAAGCTGGTGGCAAAAACCGCACCCCCGACAAATTACCCGCCGCAGAGCGTGAGGCCCTCGAGGCACTGTGCCGTGCCCACCTCCGTCAATGCGTCGAAGCGCTGCAACCGACCTACCTGGTTGGCGTTGGTCGTTTTGCTGAAATCCAAGCGCAGGCGACCTGTGCTGATCTCGATGTCCAGATTGCGCGAGTTCTCCACCCGAGTCCTGCTAGCCCACTCGCAAACAAGGGCTGGGCTGAAAAAATGACCGCTGAGATGCTTGAAGCTGGTATCTGGTAGCGGGCCTGAATAATTCATGGCATCTTCATGCTTTTTTAACACAACAAATGCCTAGGACCTGCTATGCTGGCAGATTACGAGGAGTAGCATGAGCAAAGCACGTATTGTTATAGTTGAAGACGAACCAGATATTGCAGAAATAATCACCTACAATCTCACCCGCGAAGGCTTTAGCGTTGAACATGCTGAACATGGCACTGAAGGCCTCGAGCTCATCAAAGCAAGCAAACCAGATTTAGCTATTTTAGATATCATGCTGCCTGGCATGGATGGCGTAGAAATATGCCGCCATATACGCCAGCATCCCGAATTAGCAGAAACTGCCGTCATTATGCTCTCGGCAAAAGATGATGAAATCGACGTAGTCTTAGGTCTACGCATGGGCGCCGACGACTACATGTGCAAACCATTTAGCCCACGTGAACTGCTCGAGCGCGTCAAAGCAATCCTACGTCGTAAACAACAAGGCCCACAACCCAGTGACACTAAAAAAGTCATACATGGACCAATTACCGTCGACCAAGAACGACATGAAGTTAAATTAGATAGTCAAAAAATAGATTTAACAGCAACTGAATTTAAAATACTCAGCTGCCTTGCCGAGCGCCCTGGTCGGGTCTTTAACCGCGATGATTTACTCACCCGTGTCATGGGTGACGATGCCATCGTTATTGATCGCACCATTGATGTTCACATTCGTAGCATTCGCAAAAAATTCGGCGAACAACGTGACCTTATTGAAACAGTTCGCGGTGTCGGTTATCGCTTTCGTGATCTCGATGCCATTTAATTTCGAAGCTAAGCTCCAAAAGCCATGAAATTATCTCCCCTTCTTTGCGCTCTGCTTCTTGCTGGAATCTGCAGCATCTACCTACATCAAGTCCTGCAGCATCAATCATGGTCACAGGCAGAAGTGCTCCTTCGTCATGTCCTCCATGGCATCAGCAAACAAATTGCCCAAGAGGGCGCTACCGCCAAAGAGTGGTCAACCCTGATACAACCAACCACTGAAACCAATCACTTGCGTCTCAGCATCATTGACGCCCAGGGTGTTGTTATTGCAGACAATCATGGTTCGCCCGAACAAATGGATAATCATCTCCAGCGACCAGAAATAAAAGCGGCCATAGCAAGCCCGCTCAATGTCGGACAGAGCAAGCGCATCAGCCGCTCCATCGGCATCGATTATTATTATTTTGCCGAGGCCTTTTACCAAGGTGACCAACTGCAAGGCGTTGTACGTCTAGCAATGCCAATCGACAACATCATCTATCGTTTTTATGCACACTTTTTTGCAATTGCCCTTCCAATCTATTTAATTCTCTTCTTCATGGCTGTTATTTGGACTATTCATACACGCAAGTCACAGCAACAATCCAGTGACACCCCGCTCCCCTACAAACAAACGCGCCATGAAACGCAAGACAATGATCACGTCATCTGGCAAAAAGATCGGGCCTTTAATCTCGGCGCCATGCTAAACTCGCTCAGCGAAGGTATTATTGCCGTCAATCAAGATGAGCAGATTGTATACATAAACACCGCCGCTGCTAACATTCTACAACATCAAGCAGATGACGTCCTTGGACAATCGGTTTGGGATAGCGGTCGCGTACATGTCATCCCTGAGTGCATCCATAATTGCCTCAAGAAATCTGAAACAATCCACCAAGAATTTCAAGTTCTGCGTCAGGTAAAACAAGTGCACTATGCAATCCAGGTCAGCCCCATTTTCCAGCATGGCAACGATGAAAATATTTATGCGGCTGTGGCCATAATTGACGATATTTCAGATCAACAACGTCTAGAAGGCCTACGCCGCAATTTCTTTACAAATATTTCCCATGAGCTAAAAACGCCTTTGGCAGTCATCAAGGGCGTCATTGAAACCATGATCGATGACCCAGAAATGCTTGAACAACAGCGTAGCTCTTTCTTGGAAAAAGCCTTTAATCAATGCAATAGATTGGGCATGTTGGTCGGCGACATTCTAACAATCTCACATCTCGAAGATCAAGACACGCTCCTTGATAAAGAGACTATATCTCTAACCGGGATCCTGCGTGAATCGGTACATAATTTACAAAATCGTGCCGAACAAAAACACATTCATATCCAAGCGCATATCCCTAAAGACGCTTGTAAAATTGATGGCGACCGCGAGTTAATGCAGCAGGTTTTTGATAACCTATTAAGCAATGCCATTAATTATTCACCCCAAGATAGTCAAGTCACGGTCCAATTAGAAATAAAAGATGATGTTTATATCATAAGCGTTATCGATAACGGCCCCGGCATTCCACCACTCGCTCAAGAGCGTATATTCGAACGTTTTTTCCGCGTCGACAAAGCGCGTTCTCGACAAGTTGGGGGCACCGGCCTTGGCCTAGCCATTGCCAAACACGCAGCCGCATTACATGGCGGCAGCATTTCCGTTCAAAGTGAAATATCCAAAGGTTCGACCTTTATCGTTCATATACCACATGCATACGCAGGAGCCCAAAATGGCTAAACCCATTGAAGCCGAACTCAATTTGTTACACAAAGAATTCATCAGCATGGGCAACATGGTTTTTGATGCCTTGCGCACCGTGACCAGCTCGGTGCTCAATAATGACAGTGAACATATCCCAGAACTTATCGCCAACGACAAAGTCATTGATGGGCGTGAAAACACCATCGACAATCACTGTATAAAATTATGGGCCACCAAAGCACCCGTCGCTCATGATTTGCGTCTACTCTTTTGCATCATTCGTTCAACAAATGAACTTGAGCGTCTTGGTGATCACGCCAAAGACATCGGCCGTAGTTTATTAGTTGCAAATGCCATAGGCCCCATGCCCCTTGATCAAGATATCAGCCATGCCTGCCAAGAAGTGCTCGACGTTTTTGACAAGGCCCTTCAAGCCTATCAGAAAGACGATAGTGCGCTCGCTCAACAATGCCGCCTCCAATGCAAGGAAGGCAAAAAACGATTTAAAACATACAACCAAAACACCGTTAAGCTGATTAAGACCGCAAATGTTGATCCAACTATCCTTCTGGAAATGCATACCATCGCCAAGCACCTGCAACGTATTTATGCGATCATTGGCAATATGTGCAAAAACACCATTTACCTGCTGGATGGGGAAATGGTTCGACATGGCGGTCGCGAACATCCACTTACTGATGCCTAAATAACTCAGTGATTGAATCTTATGACATTCCTACTTGAGAATATCTGCAAAATAGTGTTAACTAAACCTTAACATGTCTCTTATCCAAGCTTTTTTTGACAGGTCACGCACCGTCATACAATCCCATCTTCCCATGAAGAAGTGAAAGGAACACTTTTATGAGCATTCGCTCTGCATTAATCCCTACCCTGGCTGCTCTGACGCTAGCGCCATTCGCACATAGCGCTGTTAACATCTCTGATGACGTTGAACTCGACATCAGCATGCGCCTACAATCACGCATTGAGATGGCCACTGCAAGTGATGCAGCCGGTGATGA
>CBDUFM010000100.1:0-7774 GCA_965366325.1 uncultured bacterium | reverse complement strand
TGATTATGTCGCGCTAGTAGACGAGGCTGACTCAGCGACTTGATGCTGTAACCATTGCCATAAGGCAGGGTCGCTGAAGCTCGCCTCTTCAATGCAGTGGCCCAGTCTGGGATAATACTGCGTGCGAGCCTGTGTGAGGACGGCTGCCATTTCGTGGGCTCGGTGGATTGGCACGATGTCGTCTCGTGTGCCGTGTCCAATCCATAGCGCTGTGTTTGAACATCGTGGCGCAAGGTTGGGAATCCCAAATGCAGCGAGGCAGATGGCAGCCGTATAAAACGCTGCATATTCATACAATAATTCATACACAGCACGTCCACCCATACTGATACCGGCGATAATGATCGGTGGATGGCCAAGTTTTGCCGCCGTGGATTGAATGCAGGCGTGGACCAATTCAGTAGGCCATGAGGCACGTGACGCTGGGCAGCTTGGTAAAAGTAAATGCCAGTGTGCTGCGTAGTGCTTACTGTGTTTGACGATGGAACGATGTATTAATGCTTGCGGTTCCTGGCCTTTTTCGCCAGCACCTGATAAAAATACTAGTAGTGGCGCAGCGTCTTGGCCTCTTTTAAATAAGGAGGAGAGGGTGCCGCTGGCTGTGAAGCTCGTAGTTTGCGATTGGTACGGCATGCGTTTTTATGATGGAATTTGGCTGCACCTATCAAAGATGCTGTGTGTGGGTTGCGGGTAAGAGTCGCGATCACCTTTAGGGCGGCGCAGTAGATATTTTCGCCAGGAGCCTTCTTCGGCGTCATGAAATAAGTCATCGTATAATTCAGCGTCACCATGGGTGTGCGCAGAAGATCCGGTTGAGAAACTGGTGAATAAACAGCGACGAACATAATCACGATTGTTTTGCGAGCCGTGATTCATGTCATGGGAAAAGATTAATGCCGAACCTTTGCGGAGAGGCAGTTTCTTGCGTAAGCCTTTTAATGTTACTGGATCTGTGGGTAAGGGGTAATTGGCTTTATGACTGCCAGGAATGACATCAAGAGCAGCGCCATCTTCGGGAATATCACAGAGCGCATAGCAGACCGTAATTAAATTCGCATAAATGTGTCCCTGCCAGTAGTAAGCATCGACAGGGTCATAGGGCGTATGATTGGCGTGGTAGCCGATGCCGCCGTTTTGAGCTTTAAAATCTAGCCAAGTGGATTTAAGCCGTGGGAATTGAATGCACTTGACAACGCGTGCAATGACGGCCGGACTCATCGCAACTTCAAGAAATAATGGCTGTTCAAGAATTATCCGCGGAATTTTTGCATTGCGTTTTTCGTCATTAAGAGCGCTGGCTTGTTCCCATGCATCGACGACGGGACTGAGTTCATCGAGTAATTGTGGGTCAATCGCATCTTCAATAACGAGGTAGCCGTTTAGGTCGAAGGCGTATAATTCATCAGGACTCATCATCTCTTTCTCTTTTTGTTTATGCAGGAATGCTGTCAAAATCGAGTTGGGGATTGTTGCTCCCCGAAGTCAAATTTTCTTGAATCTGTAAGCGGCTTTTGTGCAGTTGTTGAGCAAGTTTTGGTAGTGATGATTTGCTGAGTTTCGGTTTTGAGATAGCGAGCGCTGCACGCCCGCTCTTGTCGAGGCTGACGCCAAGTGAGCGAATTTGCTGCGGGTAGCTGCGGCTGGCATAGTCATCTTGCCGAATGGCGTGAAGTAACTGTGTGAAGTCACTGCCATCGCCGTGTGCCAACCATTTCTCTGCACAATTCCAATGTTGAATTTCTTTATCGTTCGCCTGCGCGAGCATGGCAAGACCAGCGGAAGAGCGGAGGACAGTGTCGCTGCGTTGTCGACCAATGCCTTGTAGGAAGGGCTGTTCTGCGCGTGCTTGAATTAAGAAACTCATCTGATCCTGCCAGCGAACGCCAACAGAAACACTGTAGCCTTGCTCCCACCAAGCCTGTGCCTCGCTTAAGGATGCGCGCAGTAAGCCAGAAGCCTGGACGCCCATACCAGCTAAAACGTGCAGCGCAGGACCTGCTTCGTATTTAGCTTGTTCGGTTTGATCAAGAAGCCCGAGGTGTCGCCAGGTACCAAGAATACGATTAGCCCGCGTGCGATTGAGATCACAACGACGCCCAATTTCACGGGTGCCGACGGGGTCAGGGGAGCTGAGGACGGCTTGCAAACAGGTCATGCCGTCAATGAGACCTTGGAGTGGCTGGGCTGGTAGCATGTCACTATATTAGTGACATTGTAAAATTGGTCAAGAATTACTTTTGAACAGCAGTGCTTTGTAAGAGATCGGTTTGATGTTCAGTGGTGTCACATGATTCACGGGTCAGGTGTCGACTAATAGGTGTCTATTCCTGAGGAGGTGCATATACATTTTATGTCAAATGTAATGTAGCTGACGATATATTTTGAAAAACCGGAGTTTGCTGTGATAGAGCCTAGAATACGAGAACAGTTGAGAGAGTTCGTGGATGGACTGAATTCCTTGCCCAAGACTTTAGAACGGGTGGATTGTTTTGAGTATAGAAAATCATATGTGGAGCTATTTAATTCCGTAAGTGTGTTGAGGTACACTAAAGCTGGTGATTTTGATGATATGCGATACTGCTTTACGTGGTTAAGCGTCGAAGAACCTGTGATTACAGCCAATGCCGGTAGCTCTTGGTATTATCAGCCATGTCCTATTTCTGATAACGTGGATGAATTTAGAGAGAACTTATCAGTATACGGTAGATCGATGACTGCAGCGGTTTTTAACTACAAGAATAAAAGCCCCCGTCCTCCTGAAAAGTTTGCTTCTAGACAGATTGTTGATTGTGACTCTGATGATTGGCTAGGAGAGATGGCGAAACCAATGCGTTTGAACACCGTAGATATGGAAGAGCCTTTAAGTATTTATGATAAACATGAGCATGTTTATTTGAGGTTTCGTCAAGATCAGGTTTTATGTGATTTATTTCCTAGTGTAGATAGTCTGAGAGATTGGGAGTGCTGGATTAAATTTGCACTGTACCTCTTTTGCGAGAAGGATGGTCGATATATATCTGCAATAACGAATGCCATTTCTGCCATGAATTGCGAAAGAGCTAGGGTTCATGCAGTGTTGGATGCTAGAGGACATCTAGAATGGTTTAGGTCATTGGTGGCACAGTATGCTGAGACGTTGTTTGCTGAGTTAGAATTTTTGACTGTTAAATATGAAGAGGCTCTTAGCGATGATCTGGACTGTGCGGAAAAGCTACTTGCTGATGGATTGTTGATCCCAATTTCAGATCTGTAAATAGATGGTTTTGTCTAAATGCGCTATTTTAACGTGGGATCTAGGCGCATACTTCTGATATGCCTGCAATGAAAACGGTGGTGATTGTACCGCCGATGACCCAGCTGAATACGCCGTATGCGAGTCTGCCGACTTTGTCGGGGATACTGCGGGCTGCTGGGCATCAGGTGACGCCGTGGGATGCGAGTCTCGATTTAGCGTTGACGATATTTAGTAAAGAGGGCGTGCGATTTTTAATGCAGGCCGTGCGCGAGCGGGGCATCCCAGCGGGCTATGAAGAAGTTGTCGCTAATGGCGATCGCTATGCGCGGATTATTGATACGGTCATTGCATTTTTGCAGGGTCGCGAGCCGGGTTTGGCTGGACGCATTGTGCGGCAGGCATGGTTGCCACAGGGTCCGCGTTTTAGTGATGGTGATTTAGAGGTCGAGCAAGTTGCCTTTGGTGATCATGGCTTGGGTGACCGTGCGCGTTGGTTATGTACTTTGATGATTCAAGATTTAGCCGATTGCTGGCGGGCGAGTATTAGTCCGGGCTTTGCGTTGACCAGTTACGACGCGCAAGTGGCAATGACGGCGAGCAGCTTTGATGGGCTTGCGCATAAATTGTCGCAAGCCTTAGATCCCATAGAAGAATTATTAGTGCAGCGTTGTGCGGATCGTATTGATCTTGATGCAGAATTAATTGTTTTAAGTGTCCCGTTCCCCGGCAACCTTCCGGCGGCCCTGCGCATCGCGCAATGGGCCAAGCAACAGCGGCCGCAGGCCCACGTCACCTTGGGTGGTGGTTATCCATCAACGGAATTGCGACAAATAAATGAGCCGCGTGTGTTTGCCTGTGTTGACAGTATTTTGTTGGATGAAGGTGAAGATACACTGCCAAGTTTGATTCAGTACCTCCAAGACCCACGGCAGGCAACGGATTTACTAAAACGGTGTTTTTTGTGCGTTGATGGCGTGGTGCAGTTTCATCAAGGCTCGCGTGATAAAACGGAGCTACCGACGCCAGACTATACAGATATTCCATTAGAAAAATATATTGATTTAATCGATACCTGGAATCCCGTGCAGCGCTTGTGGAATGAGGGGCGCTGGTTGAAATTAATTGCGGCACGCGGTTGCTATTGGAAGCGCTGTAGTTTTTGTGATACGAGTTTGCCGTATATTGCTGATTATCAGCCGCAGCGTGCGCGTGAATTAGCCGATAGAATGGACGAATTACATCAGCAGACGGGTTTGAGTTGTTTTCATTTTACTGATGAAGCAGCACCGCCGGCCTTGTTACTTGGTTTGTCGCTTGAATTAATTAAGCGTGGCCGCTCGTATTCATGGTGGGGTAATATTCGCTTTGATACGTATTTTACCCCCGACCGCTGTCGGGTTTTAGCTGCGGCTGGTATGATTGCGGTGACGGGTGGTTTGGAAACGGCCAACGATCGTTTGTTGCCCATTATTGCCAAGGGTGTCAGTGTTGCTCAGGCGACACTTGTGGGCAAGGCCTTTGCTGATGCAGGTATTTTGGTCCATGCATATTTAATGTATGGCTTCCCGGGCGAGACTGCGCAGGACTGCATTGATAGTGTGGAGGTGGTGCGGCAATTAATGAATGCGGGCTGTATTCATTCCGGTTTCTGGCATCGCTTTACCACGACAGCGCATAGTCCGATTGGACTCGATCCTGATAAATTTGGCATTAGGATTACGGGACCGACTTTTGCGGGGTTTGCTTGGAATAATTTAGAACATGTGGAGCCTGGTAATACAACCAATCATGATGCTTTTGGTGTTGGGCTTGCGGCGGCAATGCAGCATTGGTTGCACGCTCAAGGTTTAGAGGAACCAATTGAACAATGGTTTGCTGACATTGAGCCGCAATTTAAGGTGCCGGCAACGACAATTGGCCCCAATCACATTGCAGATGTTTTAGCGCAGGCTGATGACGCCAGTGCCGAGCGCTTGGTTTGGCTTGGTGAAGTGCCGGTGCTCATTGACGGTCAACTGCGCGTCAGCGATGAGTGCGGCGAGATGCATTGCTTTGCAGCGGATTCGGCGCTGCATGATTTATTTTTACGTGCAGCAGCGACCGATCTGCGTGAGCTGCCGCTGCTGGCAGATTATGATGTTATGCTACTGGGTGAATTACATCCCTTGGGTCTGTGTCGTATTTAATCTTGTTTCGCTGCGTGCAAACGCAGGTTTCACTACCATCTAACTGAGGCTAATTATGGCGCTGAGTCGGTGTTCTGCGCCGGGTGCAATTTCACGTGCATCCTCGGCGACATTACAGGTTTCAACACAGAACATGCGTTTGTAGCCGTCGTCATCAAAATCAGCTTTTGCCTTAGCAATGGCAGGGCCGGGATTCCAAACGACTGTTGTCTGGCTGTTTTCTTTAGCAATGGCGATGCTGCGTTGTGCACTAGGGTCGTTGATGAGGCAGCGTGCAGCACTGTCATGATAAACGCGGTCAATTTCACCAGTGTATCGGATGGCAGTTGCTTCGGATGCCCTGTCCTGCTCTGTGTCGCTAGTAAAAGCAGTATGTTCTAAGCCACTTATTTCAGCGACGCTGCTGTCTACGGAAAAATAACTGTGTAAGGCTTGGCTAATCGTAAACGCTTCGCTACCTGTGTTGTGGGTAATTAAATCACAGCGTAAAACGGCAGCAATGGAGACGTGGTAGTCTAGGGTAAAACGGTGTGGCCAATAGCTGCGTGTATGTTCATTATCACTGAGTCGAAATACAAGGTCAGTTTGTTGATCGCTGCTTTCTGTGATCGATACCAGTTCCCAATGCACTAGACGGGCAAAGCCGTGTGCGGGTAATTTGGGATCCGCTGCAGGACCAAACCATGGCCAGCAGAGGGGGATGCCGCCGCGAATAGCTTCACCCGCTTGGTAATAACTGGTGCTGCTCAGCCATAAGAGATCATCCGCATGGTTTGGCATGTAGGATAAAACATGCGCCGCATACAGGGAAATATCGGCTTGTGCGGCTTGGTTACGAACAGCGACTACCGTGATGCCCGCTTGCTTTTCATAGAAGCTGCAAGATTTAATCTGTGCGAAACGTTGTTGGTATTCAGTAATGTTGGTCATAATGTGTGAAGTATTTTAGTCTTTGTTCATAATGTGTACGGGAATGGCTTCAGTGGCATTAAGATGCACATCGCGTTGTGGGAAGGCGATCACGATGCCGTGTTCGGCAAATAATGCGTTGATGGTAAAGCGCATGTCGCTTTCAATATTTTTGCGTTCGAGGCTGCTGCGTGCTGCGGTCCAAATCAGCAGTTCAAAGTTGAGCGCGTCATTACCAAAATCACTAAAGAGGACTTTTGGTTTTGGTTCGTTGACAATGCGCTTGTCATCGTTCGCAGCCTGTTCAAGTATCTGTTTGGCGAGTTTGGTGTCGCTGCCGTAAGCGATACCGATACCGATGGTGCCGCAGATCAGGTCATCATTATAATGCCAGTTGGTGAAGTTTTGTTCAAGGAAATGGCTATTGGGGATGAAATGGGTGACGCCGCGATAGTCAGCAAGCTGAGTTGAGCGTGCACCTATTGCCACAACGATGCCGGAGTTGCTGGCAATTTCTATCAGGTCGCCTTTTTTCATGGGCCTTTGAATGAGTAGAATTAATCCGGAGATAAAGTTGTTCACAATATTTTGTGAGCCAAAGCCGACGCCGATGGCCAAGGCGCCGCCAAAAATAGTGAAGACGGTAATGGGTACCCCGGAGCTTTGCAGGGCAATCAGGCAGACGAGTACGACAAAGGCGTAACGAAGCACGGTCTGGATAATCGTCGTTGTCCCAGGGTTGAGATTACGACCATCGAGCATGCGCTTAACCAGTATCCGGCTCAGCAGATTGGAGAGGAAGAGCCCGATGATGAAGATACTGAGTGCGGTGATAATTTTTGCTGGGGTGATCCAGGTTTCATCAAACTGTATAAGCTGGTAATGCCAGATGGAGACTAAGTAGCTGTAGATTTCTTCCATAATGGTACGCTTCCTCAGCGGGGTAGAATGACTAATGCCTTAAAGTTAGTCAATGATAAAGCTTAGTCGCTGATGGATGGCTCGCAATCAGCTGCATAAAATGCTGTTCAGACTTTGTGTTTGATCCAGTTGCGGACAGCACAGAAGGGTTTATACCATGCGCCGCTAAATGGAGCATGCGTTCATGGACCCAGCAGTTTTTCAGTGGTTGGCAATCGTTCTTTGTGTCGGGCAGTCAGCGATATTCTCTGGTTTGAATCTAGCCTTGTTTGGCGTTTCGCGACTTGAGTTAGAAATCGAAGTTGGACAAGGCAACAAGCGCGCTGAACGTATTTTAGCACTGCGTAAAGATTCAAACTTTTTGCTGACTACGATTTTATGGGGTAACGTGGCGACCAATGTCTTATTGGCCTTGGTTATTGATTCTGCGATGACTGGTTTGGTTGGTTTTTTGTTTTCGACTGTAGTGATTACCGTTTGTGGTGAAATTATGCCACAGGCATTTTTCTCGCGTTTTGCGATG
>CBDUFM010000099.1:0-7839 GCA_965366325.1 uncultured bacterium | reverse complement strand
ACGAAAGCGTTACCTATTCAAATTTTGGATTCGCCCACTTAGCCTTTTCCGTTACCATGATGGACCGCGTCATCGGCACTACGTACAGCGCACACCCTGGATTAAAAAATGCCTGGGAATTAATGATCCACTCGTGGTCGCCAAGCTGGCATGACAATCTCAGCTACGGAGATGCCAAAAATCGTGGCAACAGCGGCTGGAGTAAAAAGAGCGCATTTTTTATCGGACCAAAAATATCGCGCGACCCTGCTGCACAAGGCGCCCTGAAAACCTATCACGATGCCATGATCAAAAGCGGCGAAGCTACTTGGGACACCCTGTGTTTTTATGACAGCAGCGTCAAGACCACTGCAATTGAAAAATTATCCACTACTAAATTGTTTGCTGATCTTGGCGTCGCCTACATGCGCGCTAGCTGGCAAGCAGAATCACCACTCATGATGTTTCGCTGCGGTCCCATCGGCGGCTACAGCATGAATGCATTTCGCCACTCCACCGATAAAATCGCTTACATTAATGTGGCGCACACCGATCCCGATGCGAATAGCTTTGCCCTAGTCGTTGATGGCGATGTCACCTCGCACCCAAGCGGCTATGACAATCCCAAAATTACCGCAAACCACAACACCCTGTTGGTTGATGGCAAAGGTCAAATTGGCGAAGGTAAAGGCTGGCTCCAACCCATTAAAAATGTCGACATGCGCAAGATGAGCTATTTAACTGCCTGGAAGCAAGGCGAAAATGGCTGTGCCATTGTCGAAGGTGAAGCCGCAGCATCCTACAAAGGACTCGACACTTTTCGACGCAGCAGCATCTGGATGCCCAACGACTACGTACTTATTCTTGATAACATTGTCGCTCAGCACAGTCGCGACCTTGCATGGACACACAATGCACACGCCGTTGAATGGACCAATCAAGCTCAGGGCCAAGGTATTTTTAAAGGCAAAAAAGGCGGCGCCGTGCCATTTCATTTTTTATCCAACAAAGCCATAAATAGCAGCCTCAAAACCCATACCCTGCTCGGTAGCAAAGGAAAAACACAGCTACAACAACTTAGCTTCCACAGCCAAAGCACAAACGTACGATTTATATGCTTACTAAATCCATGGCATCGCAAAAACCTTAGTATCAGCTTCGAAGCAAGTGGCAAAGGCGGACGCATTCACGTACAAGGCGATGGCATTAACGACAGCTGGGACTGGGTTGTCGCCCAGGACAACGACAGCCCCTCTTCCATCACAGGGACGCGCAAGAATAAAGCCGTCATCAGTCTGAGTACATCTGATCGCGCCCCACATGGCGATGGACATCACGCATATAACAAATAAGGCTTATACATGTCCGTATCAATCCGCGATGTTGCCAAAGCCTGTGGCGTCTCCACCTACACCGTCTCTTCTGTGATAAACAACAAGGGACGTGTAGCACCGGCTACGCGTGAACGCGTCATGCAGGTCATTCGCGAACTCGATTATCACCCGACGCGCAAGCACAGCCCAGAGTCCAATGGCACCGTTTCACGGATTGGGCTGATTCTCCCTTTTGGCGATGCCCCAGCGGCTACCTTTTACATGCGGGCCCTTTCTACGGCAAAATCCATTTGCACCGAACGTGGACTCGACCTCAGCATTTTTACTGAAGATGAAGTCACAAAAAAGGTAGACGCTAAATTATCTTTTGATTGCCAAGCATTTCTCTATTTTGCACCAAACAAAAATTGGGAGCACAGTGCTAAGCAACTCGGCAGACATGGTCGCCCTGTCGCCGTTGTTCGGCGCGTCAGTAAAACCAATGGTGTCTATAGCATTTGCGATGACGATTATGCCGGCAGTAAAAAAATAACAGAATTTCTCCTACAACGCGGCTATAAAAATATCGCCCTCATTGGGCGCGTTGAAAAAAGTGGCGGTGGTGAAGAACGTCTGCGCGGCTACCAAGATGCCCTTCAAGAACAGGGTATCAGATTTGACGATAAGCTTGTACTACGGATGGCCGGGCAACGAAAAAACAGCCCCCTCCCCAGCATCCGTGAGCATGCTGGGCCAGCTATTCAAGATCTACGCAAGCGTGGACATGCCATTGACGCCGTTATCTGTCTGAACGATGCACTCGTTGCGCACCTACTTGCCTCACTGCACAGCGTTGATCTTCAATGTCCCAACGACATCGCCATTGCAGGGTATGGTGATGAAGAAATCGCCTCAATGCTGGTCCCCAGCATAAGCTCCGTGCACATGCCTATAGAAGAAATGATGCACCAAGCACTTGAATGCATTTTACACGGACACGAAAAGCCTATTAAATCGTATGTGTTTGAAAATGAGATCATCGAACGCGAAAGCACACCCCAGCGCAACCTACAATAAGCGCGCCACTTCTGCCGCTGCGGCATGCTGAATTAAAGTTCTAAATAAATTTAATTGATCTTCATCATCGCATAAATGCTCCGGGTGCCACTGCACCGCACAAAACCACGCACCGTTATCTAACGTTGAACCTGGCTCCAATTCAAAAGCCTCAACAATACCATCGTCCGCATACGCAGAAATACGCATCCCCTGTGGTAAATGACGTGGATTAATCGATTGATGATGAACGCTATTTACCAGCGGATAACGACAACGAAACAAGGCGCGCAACTGTGTCCCTGCCTCTAGAGACAAGACATGGGCGGGCTGCTTAAATGGCCGCCGATGCTGACGTGGATGCACGAACGTAGATGCTATGTCTTGAATAATACGTGCGCCGAAATGCACAGCCGCTAATTGCGCGCCGGCACAAATACACAAACAGGGGAGCGCACGCTGCCGCACCCGCGCAAACATGCGTACATCATACGCTTCACGGCGCTGTGACATGAGCACACTGCTCGGATGCCTCGCCTCGCCAAATTGCGTTGCATCATAATCATTACCACCAGAAAAGATTACGCCGTCTACGCTCGCTAATTGCTGATCCACATCTTCATCCAATGCAGATGGATCTAAAGCAGGCAATAACAACGGAATTCCACCAGCCTGCAGCACCGCATCAACATACTCCTGACGCACAAAGAGTCGCTGCGATTGATCATGAGCGCAGGTAATACCGATAAGCGGACGCGCCTGCCCCCGCCCTTGCTCAAGATTCATACGACACTGCCGCATCGTGCAATAATCCACTGCGATCATCAACATCCTCAGCAGGATGACCGGAAACATCATTATTTCGCCATAGCAAGCCCGTCACCGCAGGGCCAACAAACAAGGCATGCTGTTGAGCCTTATCAGCGGGCGCACGTGTATCGCGAATGACATTCTGCTCAATGATCACATCTTTCGTAATACCGCACACAGAAATACCATAACCGCGCAATTCATCCTCTGGCAAACTACGCCACTGCTCAGGAACGTTTTCTGGCAAGGTACCATTATTTTCAATAATGTTTTTGCGAATAATATTTCTATGTGCACTGTTCATTTCAGTTTTTTCACGCAGATGGATGCCATGTTTCCAATTTTCATAGACGTGATTTTCCGCAATCAGATTATCCGTATCTTTATGCCCAATCGAAATACCATGACGGAAATTTTTCCAGCCGTTATGATGAATCGTATTGTGCGTAAAACTGCTATGCGAAATACCCCAGCAAATATATAAACCATCGCTGCCGTTATGATGGATGTCGCAGCGCGTTATGCTGCAATGAGCACTGTGACTCCCTGGGTGCACGCCGTAATTCGTACAGCCAGAAAACTCACTGTCTTCAATCAGTCCATGCGTTGATTGCTGACTAAAAATCAGGCCGTCGCCTACACAATTATGCACTTGCACATGACTGACCAACCAGCGCTTACTCCGTCTCGCATAAATACCCGCGCTACCATAGCCATCTTGATTAGGGCCACCTGCATCAATACGTAGATCACGTATGCACACATCGTCGGCACGCTCACCATGAATCATTGGAAATTCATTGCTAACAATCGCCCCCTCCTCAGCCCGATAATCCTGATCAATAAAATCATCAAGATATAAAATGCCATCTTCTATATGGGTTATAAAACGTGGCATGTAACGATTACTGCCCTGATAATGCAAAGACACAGCCATGCCGACTTGAAAAAGCGCCGGCTCGACTGGCCACACTTCCGTCTGCGCCTTATCAGCATCAGCGCGTAGACGACAATTAATCGTTGGCACCCGCGTCAAAAGCGTCTCTGGCCCAACTCCGCACAAATGTATATTGCTAGTCATGCGCAGAGAATCACTCAACACATAGTTTGCTGCTTCTAAATAAACCGTGCCACCGCCACGCCGCTGCAGGGCATCAATTGCTATTTGTATATGACGACCACTCGAACCGCGGATATCATCACTGTTCGGGCCTACAGTAATCTCATTGCTACGTGTCATCATGCTAGCGCCTTTCCTGTGTTACTTGTCTTTTTGCACCACAGCTGGCGCGAAGAATTAAACGTGGCTCCAAGCAGGTAAATTCATTTTCTTGCAACGTTGGGTCATTATCAATAATGCCAACCAAACGACGTGCCGCCGTTTCAGCAATATCCTGACGCCGTGTATCAATGGTGGTAAAAAAGTCAGAGCCACGCTCTGGATTAAGCTCGTTACTTTGACCAACTATCGCCACATCTTGCGGCACATGTAAACCCCGGCTGGCTAATTCGTCTCTAAATCCAGCAGCGATTAAATCGGAAGAAATATGATACGCCGGCAGCAACTCATCTCGTTCGCATATATAACGAGCGAATAATTGGCCGATGTGATAACGACTTAGATCCTGTCCGCCAACAAGCTCAGCAATCGTGTCCAAGCTATACACGGGGCAATTCACCACAGAGCGTTTGGAACAGGCCGCCTGAAATCCGCGCAAGGATTCACTAAAACCAATTAAACGTTCCGGCGACGGATTGACCATCGCAATCGATCGATGTCCTAAATCATACAAGTGCGCCACTGATAATTCTAAGGCTGCTTCCAAGTGCAAACCAACGCTACGCTTTTGTTCGTGTTGTTGAAATAACTGCATACCCATAATCGGAATATCTAGGGCATCTAATTCTTGAACGATCTCATGATGAAAGAGATCATAGGTCGAAGTGTGGATAAAATACAACAAACCATCAACGGATTTACTGTGCGCCGCTTTAATAATACGTTGTTTAATATCTTCAAAACCACTATACACGATCAGGTCATAATCAGAACCGGATAACGCAGTACCCACTCCTGCTAAGACATCGCCAGCCAACAAATCATTCATACCTGCGAGCTGTGCCGAATAAATTAAACCAATATTATTTGATTTACTGCGACGCAGCGACTTAGCCGCCATATTCGGATGGTAGCCGAGCTCATCTGCTGCGGATAAAACACGCTGCTTGGTCTCTTCACTAATCGGAAACAAGCGTTGTTTTTTATTTAAGACATTGGAGGCCGTTGAAATAGCGCAGCCCGCTCGTTTAGCCACATCACGCAAGGTTGTCGACATCGCATCTCCTCATGCGAAACCTTATACGCGAAACGTTTCGCGTATCAAGCATATCCAGCAAACATTATCCTAAGTCTATAACTTATTATTACTTATGACGTATACCGAGAAACGCTCACGAGCCAAGAGCATGGCACCAATCACTTAGTCGCTAAGCGCAAGCTCCAAGCTAGCCGCAAACGCCGCGTTACTTGAGATTTGCACCGCCTTGCCGCTCGCTGTGCTGAGACCTTTGACAGAAACCTGCTCACAGCGCTGGTAAGGAAATGCTTGGCCGGGCTCTGCTGCACCAGCGTCCGGATCGGTAAAGATGTAGAGTCCAGTGTAATCTGCTGGGCCACGGTCTTCGACATGTAGTCCATCAATGGAAATCTTACGTGGCATAAAACACGGATAGCCAAAATCGTGGCACCCATCATTACTAGTTGCAAACATTTTTGGCCAATACTCATCACCACAGGCCGGAATCCAGCGACAATTTTTAATCGCAACATCGCCCTCCCAGGTGCTGCCATAGTCACCACGAAAAACAAGCAAATGTGACCCATATAACGTTGAATCTTCAATTTCCAAAAGGCCACGACCAATAGCATTAATCCCCATATGCCCAAGCGTGCAGCGTCGAATCGTATAATGCCCCGACACACCCATATGCGTATCCATACGCGACAGCACACAATCTTCTAATAAAATATTTTTACAAAAATTCGATCCAATAATACCCCAGCGCGTTCTATCAGTAATATGATTCATGCGGCAATTTTTAAGCGTAAAATTGACGATGTCATTCGCATGCAAATCATAAGATCCCATCTTGACTGGGCTGCCAGCAGCACCAATTGTTGAGTATATCTTATGCGCCGTGACAAAACAATCTTGCAGAACAATATCTGCGCATTTACTGGCACTTAAAAAGCCACGGTAGGGATGACCAAATTCAGTTTCACCAACCACATAATGCGTCAGTCCATCAATCAAGGTATGTGAGCGCAGTATTTCAATATTCCGACCCCAATAATTATAACCCTCATCTTGGCGCATACAGTTTGCAATCGTAGTAAAAACACCGCCACGAATGTGCAGTTGCTGCTTATCAATAGGCTGCGCATAAACATGGCTCAATGATGCGTATTCCCAATCGATGTCTCCCTCAATCGATCCGTCCGCGCGAACAATAAAACAATCATGCTGCGGAAAGCCTTCGTTCTGATTTAAACCACGTCGAATATACAGGTTTTTCTCATCAGTTTCGGCAAACACAAAACAATCTTGCGCCGGCGGATGCGGCAGCGATTTCTGATCACGATGCAAACTATCAATCTGGATTTCGACCCGCTCCAATAACGAACGGATTTCAAAAAGGCGACCACGATGATTTTCAACATCTCGGTCATCAATGGTAAAACGCGCCGTATTCCAATCTGTATCCGTAGCAATAATCGCGGTTAAATCTCGGCGACCCAAATGATAGCACGCATCAGCCCGCGCGCGCACACTCAAGCCCTGCTCATTCGCATGCGCATGCGCCTGACATATCGCTGGCAGGTCATCGGTCACACCATCACCAATGGCACCAAAGTCTTCATAGCTTACATAGTTCATTTCAGCAGTCATATTTCAGTCCTTATAGTTATCCATAATAGTAAGACTCAGGGCGCTAAACAGCAGATAAAAAGCGCAAGGCTCCTACTATGCTGTAATCATGCAATAAATGAAAATTGATTATTGCTCTGTGCAGAAAGCGCACTAATGCCCGCTTGCAAGTCCTGTGTATAGCCTTGCACCCCCCAAGAGCCATCAACAATCAAAACCATGAATGGGCGCATAGGAATTAATGAATTAGCGCAGCGCCGTGAAGAGATCCTCAGCGGCATTAGCACACGCAATGAATGTTGGGAAATCTGCAGCAACCCAGACGATCTATCTCAACCAGGCTTTGTCCTCGGCCCACCCGATCTGCTCAACACCATTCTTGGCCTCGTTGATGAAGAATATGGCTGGCCAGTCAGCGTGGATGCAGATGCGCCAATCGAAACCTTCAGACCAGGCCTGCGCAGGCACCCCTTCATCGTGCGCGAGCAACACGTAATCGCTATCGCCGTCAGCATGGATGAATACCGCGATATCCGTCGTTCACTAGGCCTTGAGGGTGAGCAGCAAGAACAACCAGAAACGAATTACCCAACCGATAGAATCACGGTGCACCGGACCAAACATCCCGATGACTCTACTCAAGATAAAACACCGTGATTCAAAGCATCCATAGGTCCATCACCCCGTCATTCTTGAACGCGCCTCCATCAACGCAAAGCCAAGCAAATTTTGACCACGCCAATTAGCCGGGT